>NZ_JBICII010000031.1:0-38479 GCF_043101865.1 Pseudomonas sp. zjy_15 | reverse complement strand
TGCGCGAAACCCTGAAGGCGCAGTTGAAGGTGCACCTGCCGGAATTCATGGTTCCGCACCACCTCATGCTGCTGCAGACACTGCCACTGAGCCCCAACGGCAAGCTTGAACGCAAGGCCCTGCCCAAGCCCGATGCGACGTCGGCCCAACGTGCCTACGTGGCGCCACGTACCGAGCTGGAAGCGCAGATCGCCCAGGTGTGGCAGGACGTGCTGAAAGTCGAGCAGGTCGGCATGACCGACAACTTCTTCGAACTGGGTGGCGACTCGATCATTTCCATCCAAGTGGTCAGCCGGGCGCGTCAGCTCGGCATTCGCATCACCCCCAAGGAGCTGTTCCAACACCAGAGTGTCGAGGCCTTGGCCAGCATCGCCCGTCAGGGCGGCGAAGGGCTGCTGATCGACCAAGGGCCAGTGACGGGTGGTGCGCCGTTGTTGCCATTCCAGCAGGTGTTCTTCGAGACCGTGGAGCATGAGCGTCATCACTGGAACCAGTCGGTTCTGCTCAAGGCCGAACGACGTCTTGAGCCTGCCAGGCTTGAGCAAGTGTTGCAGGCGTTGGTTGCTCACCATGATGCCCTGCGCCTGAGCTTCGTCGAACAGGCCGGCACCTGGCAGGCGCAGCACCGCAGTATCGCCGGCCAACGCCAGCAACCACTGTTGCAGACTGCCAGTGTGATTGACGCCGACGCTCTGGAAGCCCTTGCCGAACAGGCCCAGCGCAGTCTTGACCTGGCCCAGGGGCCGCTGCTCAAGGCATTGTTGGTGGATCTGGACGATGGCACCCAGCGTCTATTGATGGTGATCCATCACCTGGTGGTCGATGGCGTGTCCTGGCGGGTGCTGTTCGAAGACCTGCAAAAAGCTTATGAGCAAACGGAGCGAGGCGAGCGCATCGAGCTTCCGGCCAAGACCAGCGCCTTCAAAGCCTGGGGCGAGCGCCTGCAAGCCTACGCCAGCGAGCCGGCACGCCAGCCGGAGCTGGCCTACTGGCAGCGTACGCTGGAAGGGAGTAGTGCCACGTTGCCGTGTGACCGCCTGCAGGGCGCGTTGCAGAACCGCTATGCGGCCGTGCTGCGTGCCAACCTCGACAAGGCCCATACCCGCCAGTTGCTGCAGGATGTGCCCGCGGCCTATCGCACCCAGATCAATGACCTGCTGCTGACTGCGCTGGCCCGGGTGATCGGACGCTGGGCCGGGTCGGACGACGTGCTGGTGCAACTGGAAGGCCATGGCCGCGAGGACCTTTTCGACACCCTCGACCTGACACGCACTGTCGGCTGGTTCACCAGCCTGTTCCCGGTGCGCTTGTCGCCATGCGCGCAGCCCGGCGCCTCGATCAAGCGGATCAAGGAACAACTAAGGGCGATACCGAACAAGGGCATCGGTTTCGGTGTGCTTCGCTACCTGGGCGACGAGGATACCCGCCAGGCATTGCAGGCACTGCCAACGCCGCGCATCACGTTCAACTACCTGGGTCAGTTCGATGGCGCGTTCGATCGCGATGCCGGTGCGCTGTTGACACCTGCCGGCGAAAGTGCCGGACGCGAGCAAAGCCCGCTGGCTCCGCTGGGCAACTGGTTGACACTCAACAGCCAGGTGTATTGCGGTGAACTGCGAGTTACCTGGACCTACAGCCAGGCGATGTTTGACGAAGCCACCGTTCAGGGGCTGGCCGATGCCTATATCACCGAGCTTCAGGCAGTGATTGCACACTGCTGCGAGCCGGGCACGCAGGGTGTTACCCCCTCGGACTTCCCGCTGGCCGAGTTGTCACAGGCCTGGCTGGACGCACTGCCATTGCCTGCCGGGCAGATCGAGAACCTGTATCCGCTGTCGCCGATGCAGCATGGCATGCTGTTCCACAGCCTTTACGAAAGCCGTACCGGGCATTACATCAACCAGATGCGCCTGGATGTGCAAGGCCTGGATGTCGAACGCTTCCGCCAGGCCTGGCAGGCGACCGTGGATGCCCATGACATTCTGCGCACCGCGTTCCTGTGGGAAGGTGACTTGGGACAGCCGCTACAACTGGTTCAGCGCCGGCTGACGGTGCCGTTCCAGGTGATCGACTGGCTGGGGCGTGAGGACCTGGAGCAGGCGCTGGCGCAACTGGCCGACGAACAGCAGCAAGGTTTCGAACTCGACCGTGCGCCACTGCTGCGCCTGGTGCTGGTGCACATTGGCGAGAACCGGCATCACCTGCTGTACACCCACCATCACATCCTCATGGATGGCTGGAGCAATTCGCAGTTGATGGGGGAGGTGTTGCAGCGCTACCACGGCCAGGCGGTTGCCCAGGCGGGCCATTATCGGGACTATATCGAGTGGCTGCAGCGCCAGGACAGCGCGGCCAATGAGTCCTTCTGGAAGCAGCAGCTGGCTGGCCTCGAACAGCCCACCCGGCTGGCCAGCGCCATTGGCCAGGTGTCCCATGAGCAGGGCCAGGGGGACCTTTACCTGAATGTCGATGCAGCACGCCTGAGCGAGTTCGCCCGTGAGCAGAAGGTGACGGTCAACACCTTGATGCAGGGCGCCTGGCTGTTGCTGCTGCAACGTTACACCGGCCAGGCCACCCTGTGTTTTGGGGCGACCGTTTCCGGGCGCCCGGCAGACCTCAAGGGCGTGGAGCAGCAGATTGGCCTGTTCATCAACACCTTGCCGGTCATCAACCGGATCGCCCCCGAGCGCCTGCTGGGTGACTGGTTGCAGGCCCTGCAGGCGCAGAACCTGGCCCTGCGCGAGCACGAGCACACCCCGCTGTTCGAGGTGCAGCGTTGGTCCGGGCACGGCAACGATGCGCTGTTCGACACCTTGCTGGTGTTCGAGAACTACCCGATTTCCGAAGCCCTGCAGGAAGAGGAGCGCGACGAGTTGCGCTTTGGCGCGCTGAGCACCCGCGAGCAAACCAACTACCCGCTGACGCTGTCGGTGGGCCTGGGCAGCAGCCTGGCACTGCACTTCAACTACGCCCGCGAGCACTTCAGCGATGCCATCGTGGCCCGCTTCGGTCGTCATCTCCAGCAGTTACTGGCGCAACTGCCCCAGGCAGCGGACAAACCGCTGGGCGAACTGCAGATGCTGCTTGATGACGAACAACGCTGGCTGTTGCATGAATGCAATGCCAAGGCCTTTGCATACCCAGGCGAGCTGTGCATCCACGAGCAGATTGGCCAGCAGGTTCGCAGTACGCCCGACAAGATTGCGTTGCAGGCCGGCACCGAGCAGGTCAGCTATGCCGAGCTCGATGCTCGCGCCAACCGCCTGGCCCATCGGCTGATCGAACTGGGCGTCGGCCCGGAGGTGCGGGTGGGCGTGGCCATGACGCGTACCTGCGACATGCTGGTGGCGTTGCTGGCGGTGCTCAAGGCCGGGGGGGCCTATGTGCCGTTGGACCCGGACTACCCAAGCGACCGGGTTGCCTACATGCTGCAGGACAGCCGCGCCCTGGTGCTGCTGACCCAGGCGGCGCTGTTAGCGGGCTTGCCAAGCCAGGCCTGCGAGCACGTCGTGCTGGTGGAAGCCGAGGACGCCAGCCTGGCGCGCTACCCGAGCGAATGCCCACGCACGGCCGTTCGTGCTGACAACCTGGCTTATGTGATCTACACCTCTGGCTCCACCGGGCTGCCCAAGGGGGTAGCCATCGCCCACCGCAATGTCGCGGCATTGATCGCCTGGACTCGCCAGGTGTACAGCCAGGACGACCTGCAGGGTGTACTGGCCTCGACCTCGATCTGCTTCGACCTGTCGGTGTGGGAACTGTTCGTCACCTTGGCCTGTGGCGGTTCCATCATCCTGGCGCGCAATGCCCTGCAACTGCCGGAGTTGCCTCAGGCCGACCAGGTGCGGCTGATCAACACCGTGCCCTCGGCCATCGCTGCACTGCACCGTGCCGGGCAGATTCCGCCAGGCGTGCGGATCGTCAACCTGGCGGGTGAGCCACTGAAGCAGCAGGTCGTCGATGCGCTGTACAGCCAGCCTGGCATCGAGCATGTCTATGACCTGTATGGCCCGTCGGAAGATACTACCTATTCGACCTGGACCCGCCGTGAGCCCAATGGCAAGGCCAATATTGGCCGGCCGTTGCACAATACCGCCGGTTACCTGCTCGATACCCAGTTGCAAGCGGTGCCCGAAGGCGTGGCGGCCGAACTGTACCTGGCCGGTGACGGCATCACCCGTGGCTATCTGATGCGCCCGGGCCTTACCGCCGAGCGCTTCGTTCCCAACCCGTTCGCGGGTGCCGGTGAGCGCATGTATCGCACCGGCGACCTGGCACGTTACCAGCCGGGCGAGTTGTTGGAATACGCCGGGCGTATCGACCACCAGGTGAAAATCCGCGGTTTCCGTGTGGAACTGGGGGAAATCGAGGCTCGCCTGCTGGCGTTGCCGGGTATGCGCGAAGCGGCCGTGGTGGCGGTGGATGGCGGCAATGGCCCACAGCTTGCTGCCTACCTGGTGCCCACCGAGGCGCCCGTGGAACAGGATGCCTGGCGTGAGCAGCTGCGTCGCGCGCTGAAGGTGCACTTGCCGGAATACATGGTGCCGGCTTATCTGGTCGTATTACCCAGCCTGCCATTGACCCCCAATGGTAAGCTCGATCGCAAGGCGTTGCCGGCACCGGATGCGGTCCAGATGCAAAAGGCCTACGAGGCTCCGGCCACCGTCCTTGAGCAGACCTTGGTAGACATCTGGCAGCAGGTGCTGGGCCTGGAGCAAGTGGGCGTGCGCGACAACTTCTTCGAACTCGGCGGCGACTCGATCGTCTCGATCCAGGTGGTGCGCCTGGCGGCGCAGGCCGGTGTGGCCTTTACCCCCAAGCAGTTGTTCGAACAGCAAAGCGTTCGCAACCTGGGCGCGGCGATCGCAGCGCAGCATACCCAGGCAACAGGTGGCAGCGATGTCGATCGGCAGGCGCAACAGCAGCAATTGGCGTTCTGGCAACGGCAATGTGCGGCAGGCGTCACGGTATTGGGGCATGGCGAACCCTCCACAGGCACCTGGCAACAACAGGTGAGCCTGGATGTACAAGCCTTGGGACAGGCTGCGCGTGCCTACCGATGCGCACCGCAAGAGCTGTTGCTGACGGCATTGGCGCGCATCCTGCCAGGCGTGCTGGTGCGCGTGAGCGCAGCGTCGTCCAGTGACCTGTTCAGCAGCGATGGGCACAATGAAGGTGCCAGTTTCCCGTTGCGCCTGGAGGTCGATGCCGAGCCCGGCCTGGCGATCCAGCAGGTCAAGGCACAGGTACGCGCGGTGGCCGATGCCGGCCAGGGCTTCGTTGCCCTGCAGCGCTCGCAGGAGCGCTCGGTTGTCGAAGCGCTGGCTGCGTTGGTACAGCCGACGGTAGCGTTCAACTTCGCTGCTGAGCCACCGACGCTGCCATGCGACGGGCTTACGATCCATCTATTGGACGCTGGAAAGGTACTGCATTTCAGTGCGCACAATGTGGCCTGTGACGAAGCTTTGGTTGGTCGTTATCAGCGCATTTTGGGTGAGCTGATCGAGCACTGCCTGGGCAAGCCGGTACTGGCACCTGTCGACTTCCCGCTGGCGCGTCTGTCCCAGGCTGATCTGGATTGCCTGTCGGTATCGGCGGACGATATCGAAGACATCTACGCGCTGTCACCGATGCAGGAGGGCATGCTGTTCCATTCGGCCAGCGACAATGAGTCAGGGCTGTACATCAACCAGGTCAGCCTGCCGATTGAAGGTGTCGACCCGCAACGCCTTCTGGCGGCCTGGCACTTCGTCAGCGAGCGCCACGACATCCTGCGTAGCAGCTTCCACTGGCAGGGCGATCTGGTCAAGCCGTTCCAGGTGGTGCATCGCCAGGTCGAACTGGCCATGGATATGCACGACTGGCGTGGCCAGCCTGATCAGGAGCAGCGCCTGCAGGCGCTGGCCGAGGCGCAACTGGGCCAGGGCTTCGAGCTCAGTCAGGCGCCCCTGCAACGTTTGGTGCTCGTGCGCCTGGACGAGCAGCGTTACCAACTGATCTGGACCAGCCACCACATCTTGATGGACGGCTGGAGCCAGTCGCGACTGTTCGGTGAGGTGCTGCAGCATTATGCCAATGGCCAGGTAGCCGGTAACGTGGGGCGTTACCGTGATTTCATCGCCTGGTTGGCACAGCAGGACCAACAGGCCTTGCGTGGGTTCTGGGAGCAGCGCCTCGCGCAGCTGGACCAGTCGACCTCGCTGAGCCAGGCGATGCACCCTCGTCACAACGCCACCGAAACCGGTCACCGCGCCCTGTATTCCTACTGGGATGTGCAGCAGACCGCAGCGATGCA
Organism: Pseudomonas sp. zjy_15; assembly: GCF_043101865.1. Taxonomy (NCBI): domain Bacteria; kingdom Pseudomonadati; phylum Pseudomonadota; class Gammaproteobacteria; order Pseudomonadales; family Pseudomonadaceae; genus Pseudomonas; species Pseudomonas sp. zjy_15. The sequence continues at coordinate 32,184 of NZ_JBICII010000031.1, read as the reverse complement.
GGCCTGGTGCCGCCAGCAGCGAATTACCCTCAACACCCTGGTGCAAGGCGCCTGGCTGCTGGTGTTGCAGCGCTTTACCGGGCAACGCACGGTCACCTTTGGGGCTACCGTGGCCGGTAGGCCGCAGAGCCTGGCCGGGGCCGACAACATGCTGGGCCTGTTCATCAACACCCTGCCGGTGATCCAGACCCTGGAGCCGAGCCAGCCGCTGGCGCAGTGGTTGCTGCAGCTGCAGGCCTACAACCTGGATATTCGCGACAACGCCCATGCGCCGTTGGCAGATATCCAGCGTTGGTCGGGGCACGGCGGCCAGGGGTTGTTCGACAGCATCATCGTGTTCGAGAACTACCCGATCGACGAGCGTCTGAACGAGGGATCCGGCACCGACCTGAGCTTTGGCCATTCAAACAACCATGGCGTGACCAACTTCCCGATGGACCTGGCAGTGATGGTCGGCGAGCGCCTGAGCATCGAGTACATGTACATGCTGGAGGCGTTCTCCGAAGCTGCGGTAGAGCAGATTCGCCACTGCATGGAGGTGACCCTTGACGCTATGCTGGCTGGCGCGGGGCAGGCACTGGGCAGCTTGCAGCGCCTGGCGGCCGATGAGCGCCACGACCTGTTGGGCTGGAGCCGCGAGCCCGAGACCGAGACCTTGCCGCAGTTGCTGCCGGCACTCATCCAGCGCCATGCCATCGAACGCCCGCAAGCGATTGCCGTGCAGTGCGCGGGCGAGTCGTTGAGCTATGGCGAACTGGAGGTGCGTGCCAACCGCTTGGCCCATGCCTTGCTGGCTCGAGGGGCGGGTCCGGAGGTGGTGGTCGGCGTGGCCATGCCGCGTTCGGTGGACACGATCGTGGCCTTCCTCGCGGTACTCAAGAGTGGCTCGGCCTATGTGCCGCTGGACATTGCCTACCCCGCGGAGCGCCTGGCCTACATGATGCAGGACTGCGCCATGTCGTTGCTGGTGGGCCATAGTGCGGTCACGGCGCGCTTGCCGGTACCGGACGGGGCACTCGGTATCGAGCTGGATCGCCTGGACCTGATGGCCTATCCGGCGTCGGCACCGGCCAGCGCCGCCGGGCCGGACACCTTGGCCTACCTGGTGTATACCTCCGGTTCCACGGGCCGGCCGAAAGGTGTAGCGGTGCCTCAGGGGCCGCTGAGTGGGCATTGCCAGGCCATTGCCAAGCTGTACGAGATGGACAGCAGCTCCTGCGAGCTGCACTTCATGTCGTTCGCCTTCGACGGCGCCCACGAGCGCTGGCTGACTACGCTATACAGCGGCGGCCGTCTGGTGATTCGTGACGAGGAACTGTGGACACCGGAGCAAACCCACCGGGTACTTGCCGAGCAGGCGGTGACCATCGCCTGCTTCCCGCCGGCCTATCTCAAGCAACTGGCCGACTACGTACGCGAAAGTGGCGTGGCACCGGCGCCAGTGCGTATCTACTGCTTCGGCGGTGATGCGGTGCCCGAGCAGACTTTCGAGTTGGTCAAGAACACCTTGCGTCCACAGTATTTCACCAATGGCTATGGCCCGACCGAAACCGTGGTCACGCCGGTGTTGTGGAGGACGAAGGCCTCTGCCCAGTGCGAAGCCGCCTATGCGCCGATTGGCCGGGCAGTGGGGGCGCGCAGCCTCTACGTGCTGGACGATGACCTGGAGCTGTTGCCGCGCGGTCTTGCAGGCGAGTTGTACATCGGTGGCCAGGCCCTGGCCCGTGGTTACTACCGCCAGCCATCGCTGACCGCCGAACGTTTCGTGCCCGACCCTCATGGTGCGCCTGGCGCACGGGTGTATCGGTCCGGGGACCTGGTTCGCCTGCGCCAAAGCGGTGTGCTGGACTACGTCGGGCGTATCGACCATCAGGTGAAGATTCGCGGCTTCCGTATCGAACTGGGCGAGATCGAGGCCAGCCTGCGCCAGCAGGACGGTGTTCGCGATGCGCTGGTGGTAGTGCGCGATGGGCCATCGAGCAAGCAGCTGGTGGGCTATGTGGTCACCGACGATGGCCAGGAGTGCAGTGAACGGCTGCGTGCGGGGCTGCGCCAGAGCCTGCCCGAGCATATGGTGCCGGTACAGGTGATCAGCCTGGTCCGCTTCCCGCTCACGCCCAATGGCAAGCTTGATCGCAAGGCCTTGCCCGACCCGCAGTTTGAAAGTGACGTCTATGTGGCACCCGGCACTGACGCCGAACGCTGGATGGCGCAGATCTGGGCGCAGGTGTTGCAGGTGGAAAAGGTCGGCATGACCGACAACTTCTTCGAACTGGGCGGCGATTCGATCCTGAGCCTGCAGGTGATCTCGCGGGTGCGTAACCACCCCGAGCTGCACATGGACCTGAAGCTGCGCGACTTGATGCGCTACCAGACCATCAAGGGGCTGTTCGAGCAGAAGTCGGCTGGTACCCAGCGCCAGGGCGAGGATTTGACTCAGTTGGCCAGCGAAGGGTTGTTCAACCTGCTGCCGATCCAGGAATGGTTCTTCGAACAGGACATGCAGGAGAAACACCACTACAACCAGGGCATCTTGTTGCGCGCTCGTCAGCCACTGGACCACGATCGCCTGCAGCAGGCACTGGGCTTGATGCTGCCGCAGCACGACGCGCTGCGTCTGCGGTTCCGCAAGGAAAATGGCCGCTGGTACCAGCAGTATGCCGCGGTCGGTGAACTGGACCCGGCAGACCATCTGCTGCACAACACGGCGGCCGATGACCAGGAGGTGGCCAAGTTCGCCGACTGGGCGCAACGCAGCCTGAACCTGGAAAAAGGGCCGGTCATGCGCGTGGTGCACTTCGTGCTGGACAATGGCGAAAGCCGCTTGCTGCTGGCGGTCCACCACCTGGTGATCGACACCGTGTCGTGGCGCATCCTGCTGCAAGACCTGCAACAGGCCTACCAGGCCCTGTGCGATGGCAGCGAGGTCAACCTGCCGCTGCGTAGTAGCAGTTATAGGGCCTGGGTCGAGCGGCTACGGGATCATGCGCCGGTGCTGGTCGAGCGCGAACTGGACTGGTGGTTGCAGCAGCTGGACCAGCCGAGCGTCGACCTGCCGTGCGACAACCCACGTGGCAAGGACCTGGTGGAGCACCTGGTGGGCCTGCCGGTAACCTTGTCGCAAAGCTGCACTTCGCAGTTGCTCAAACGCGTGCCGGTGGTTTACCAGACCCAGATCAACGATGTTCTGCTGGCCGCACTTAGCCGCGTACTGTGTCGCTGGAGTGCGCAGCCGAGTGTGTTGATCCAGTTTGAGGGCCATGGCCGTGAAGACCTGTTCGACGAGGTCGAGCTGTCGCGTACCGTGGGCTGGTTCACCAGCATGTACCCGATCCGCCTGGAGCCCGGTGTGGATGCCGACTTCGGTCACTCCATCCAGGCCGTGAAGGCACAGCTGGCGGCGTTGCCGAACAAAGGCCTGGGCTATGGCGTATTGCGCCACCTGGCCGAACCCTCGGTGTGCGAGCGTTTGCAGCGCCTGCCACAGGCGCGGGTGACGTTCAACTACATGGGCCAGTTTGACCAGAGCTTCGACGACCAGGCCTTGCTGGTGCCCGCCGAGCAGGGTGCTGGCCAGTGCTACAGCCGCAAGGCGCCGTTGGGCAACTGGCTGGAAATCGTTGGCCAGGTGTTCGATGGCCAGATGACCTTGCGTTGCCTGTTCAGCAAGCGCCGCTACCGGCCACAGACCATCGAGTGGCTGATGGCTGAGCTTCAGGGCGAACTGGAGGCGCTGGTGGCCCATTGCATGGATGAAGCACTGGCCTGATCGCTGGTTGACGACTTTACCGGGCGAGCTTGGCTCGCCCCTTTTTTCAAGGAGTGCCGTAGATGGCATTGCATCCCGAACTGGAAGCTTTCCTCGACCTGGCTGACGACAATGCGGCAGGCGGGTCGGGACCGTTCCATGAGTCGACTGCGCAGCAGGCGCGAGCCGTGTTTGAACAGACCACGCAACAGTTGGCCTGGGCAGCGCCCCAGGACATCGACTGGCAGGACATCGACGTGCAGAGCCGAGATGGCCAGCCACTACCGTTGCGCCTCTACCTGCCTCGCGGCCATGTTCCTGGGACGTTGCCGTTGATGGTCTACTTCCACGGTGGTGGTTACGTGGTGGGCAGCATCGATTCGCATGATGGCGTGTGCCGCGAGTTCTGCTCCAGAACCCCCTGCGCTGTCGTGTCGGTGGGGTATCGCCGGGCACCGGAGCACAAGTTCCCCACCGCCTTGCATGACTGTGCCGATGCCTTGGCCTGGCTGCATGAGCAGGCACCGAGACTGGGCCTGGACCGCCAGCGGGTGATCTTTGCCGGTGACAGCGTGGGGGCATCGCTGGCCACCACGCTGGCGACCCAGGCCGTGCATCACAGCCATGAGGTGGCCCTCCGGCCGCTGGTGCAGATGCTTTGCTACCCGATGACCGATGCTTCACGGCGCAGTGTGTCGGTGGAGTTGTTCGCCGAAGGCTACCTGCTGGAAAGCGATACCCTGGAGTGGTTTTACACGCAGTACGCCAATACGCCGCAGGACCGTGAAGATTGGCGCTTCTCGCCGTTGCTGACCCCGAACCTGGCCGGTGTGGCACCGGCGCTGGTGGTATTGGCAGGGTTCGACCCGTTGCTCGATGAAGGGCGTGAGTATGTTGCACGACTTCAGGAACAGGCCGTAGAGGTTGCGGTGATCGAATACGAAGGGCTCACCCACGACTTGCTGCGGCTGCGTTCGGTGGTGGCAGACATTGGTGAGATCCACCAGGTGCTGGCCGATCGGCTTCGGGAAATGCTGGGCAAGCAGGCGAGCTGAGGAAGGATGTTGTTCGAAGGCCGCCATGCGGCCTTTTTTTGTGTGCGCCAGGCATGGCGCGTTGCGCGTTAGCGCAACCCGTTTGCGATGTCGGGAAAGTGGCTGCGATTTGCTTGCCGGGAGATTGGGTAAGGGCTAGCAGGTGCTTGGTTTGGGTTCTGAGGTGGTGCGCAAATCGAGCACCTCACGGCCCAGCGCCGGGGATGAACCGGGCATGGCGGTGGCCGCCATGCCCGGAGGTGCATCAGAAGGTGCCGCGCAGGGTCAGCATGTAGTTGCGGGGGGCGCCGTACCAGTTGCCGCCGTCGCTGGCGTCAACCGTCTGATAGTAGGTCTTGTCGAAGATGTTGTTGGCATTGACCTGGGCGGTCCAGTGGTCGTCGATCTTGTACTCGACCAAGCTGTTCCATACTGCATAACCGGCCTGCTCGAAGGCGTAGGCTTCACCTACGCTCAAGCTGCCGTCAGGCATAAGGCGTTGTACGTTACCGCTTTTGTAGGTATCGCTTTGAATGGTCGCACCGAGGCCGACTTTCCAGCGATCGAATTCACCCGGCAACTGATAGGTGGTGAAGAACTTGAACAGATGCTTGGGCGTCTGTGAACTCATCGGTTTGCCGTTGTTGCTTGGGTTACCCGCTGTGCGCTGTTTGTTGATATTCAACGTGTAACCCACAATGGCCTGCCAGCCTGGCGCCAGCTCACCCGAGATCTCGGTGTCGATACCCTTGCTCACCACTTCGCCGAGCGCGGCGTAGTAGCCCCCGCCCACGCTGACGGCTTCGTTTTCACGCTTGGTGTAGTAAAGCGCCGAGGAGATGTTCAGGCGGCCACCAAACAGCTCGCCTTTGGTACCGAACTCGTAGGTTTCACCCTCGATGGGATCCAGGGGATGTGCGTCTATCGACTTGTATGCGGTTTGTGGATTGAAGATTTCGGCATAGCTGGTGTAGAGCGACCATTGGTCTGTCACGTCCAGGACCAGAGCGCCAAACGGCGTGACCTGGCCGCGGTTGCTTTCTTTGACTGGGGTATCCATGTTGAAGCGAGGAACCACGGTCCGGACGTAGTCGCGGTAGTCCGAGTAACGGGCGCCCACTGTCAGGTGCAGTGGCTCGGCCAGTTGAGCCTTGAAAGTGGCATAGGCGCCGGATTTGCGCTGGTTCCAATCAGGGTTGTAGTAATAGATGTCCGGTTTGGCAGGTTTGGGAATTGAACCTGCATCATCGTTGATGACATCGAATGGCTCGGTGGCATCGCTGTGATCAGAGTAGGTACGGAAGACTTCCGAATAGTCGGCACCGATGAGCAGCTCATGGGTCAGGCCAAACGCCTGGAATTTACCGGAAACGTTGGCATCGAACAGGTCTTGCTCATTGGTGTAGCCACGTATCAGACGGCCGAACACCGAACCGTCGGGAGAACGTGGGTTTTCCGGGTCAGCTGCCCAAGCCACTTCGCCGATATCCTGGGTGGAGTCGAATTTGGTCTTGGTGTAGCTGGTGTTGACCTTCCAGTTCTCGTCAAGGGCATGTTCGACCTTGGCGAAGTATTCAGTGCGTTTGTAGTTGTTCGACGACCAGCCAGCGGCCAGTGATTTGCTGCGCGAGGTGCTGATCTCGCTGCCATCCTTGTATCGCACCAGCCCACGGTCCCAATAACCGTCCATGTCACGCCATTCGTAGGAGCCACCTACGGTGAGCAGGGTGTCTGGTGTCAGGTCTGCTTCCAGGGTACCGAAGATGACGTGCTTTTCGCTGTCGGCGCGATCGTAGAAGTAGTTCTTGTCTTCGTACGACATCGCCACACGGCCGCGCAGGGCTCCGTCGAAGGCGAGCGGGCCGGTCAGGTCGATCTCGGTACGGTAATTGTCCCAGCTACCTGCCGACTGGCTGATTTTCAACTGGTTGTAAGGCAGCGCACGCTTGCGCACCAGGTTGATGCTGCCACCTGGGTCGCCGGTCCCGCCGTAGAGCCCATCGGCACCACGCAGGACTTCAACGTGATCATAGGAGGTCATGTCCGGCAGGGAGTCGTAGGTTTCGTTGCGAAACATCGGCGCGCCGCCGTCGGTCTGGATGCTGCGAATGACGAAACCGCGCGAATAGAACTCGTTCTTCGAGTCGTTGCCGCCCACTACCGTGATGCCGGTGGTCTGGTCCAGCACCTGGGTCAGGCTGGTGAGGTTCTGGTCTTCCATGCGCTGCTTGGTCATGACCGAAACCGACTGCGGCGTTTCCCGCAGGGTCTTCTGGGTCTTGCCACCGATGCTCGCGGTACCGGTGGTGTAGGAACCGGTGCCTTCGGTGCTGGCTCCCAGGGTGTTGGCGGTTACCGAGGTTTCATCCAGTTGCACACTGGAGCTGTTGTGCTCGGACGGTGGCGGCAGGATCACGGTGTTGCCTTCCAGGCGGTAACGGATACCAGTGCCACGCAGCAGCTGGCCCAAGGCGTCGTTGGCCTCCATCGAGCCTTTCACCGGGCTGCTGCGCAGGCCGTGCAGCGTCTCGGGGCTGTAGACGAACTGCAGCTGAGTTTTCGAACCCAGCTGACGCAGGGCCGTGTCCAAGGACTGGGCCGGGATGTCGAGGTTTACCACTTCGGCATGGGCCTGGCTGGCGCAGGCCAGCATGATGGCGGCACTCAAGGCACTCAAGGCACTCAAGGCACGCAGGGTCAGGGGCCGAGAGGAGGAAGTGCGCGTATTGCCAATGCCTTCGTTAGTCTTGCTTGTCATTGAGCTACAGTCCGTCAAGTGTTGTGATTGCATTTAGGAATTGTTCTTATTTCTATTGAGACGCACTTCTCATTTGGAACCGGAAAAAAATCTGACGAATTTTTCACATTTGTGTGGGCTCGACGGTTCGGTCGCTGACGACGCGCCCTGGGGCCATGCGGACCAACTGGTCCGCGACATCGAAATAGCGGTCGTCGTGGGAGATGACGATGAGGGTTTTGCCCAGCCGTTTCAGATCGGGCAGCAGTTCGGTGTAGAACACGCGGCGGAAAGCGGGGTCCTGGTCGGCGGCCCACTCGTCGAACACCAGTACAGGGCGCTCTTCCACCCAGGCATTAACCAAGGCCAGGCGTTTGCGCTGCCCGGTGGAAAGGTCGGTGGTGGTGAAGTTGCCATCCTGAACGCTGACCTTGTGCGCGATTTCGAGGCGTTCGAGGTACTTGTTGGCATCCCCCGGGATACGTTGGTCGCCCTGGACCACGTCGTCGAACAGGTAGTAGTCGGCGAAGATAGTGGTGAATATCTGGCGGTAGTCATCGCGGTTGCTGGCGTCCACGGTCGCGCCGTTCAGGCGGATCTCGCCCTGTTCCGGAGTGTAGAGGCCAAGCAGGAGCTTGATCAGCGTGGTCTTGCCGCAGCCGTTTTCACCTACGATGAAGGTGATTTCACCCTCATCGATGCGCAGGTTGACGGGGCCAAGGCGGAACGGCTCGGCACCTGGCACGGGAGGGAAGCTGAAACTGACGTTGTCCAGTTCGAGGCTGTGGACGCGGGCGGGCTTGGCGCCTGGCGCGCTGAGCAGCAGGTGTGGCTCGGGTGACGAGAACTGCTCGGACAGCTCGGCGATACGGCGGAAGGCGATCTGCGCGCGGCTGATGATCGGCAGGGTGCCAACCAGGTGTTCGAGCGGGCCTTTCATGTACAGCAGCACCAGTACGAAGCCGCTCATTACCGCGGCATCGCCACTGGGCCAGTAGGTTTGCAGGGCTAGTGCCAGGCCGATCACCACGAAGAACAGCATCGAGCCGAAGGTTTTGGCGACCACGAAAATGTTCACTGAGCGCACTTGGGTGTCGCAGATCTTGTCGGCGGTTTTCTGAATGCCTGAAACGAACATGCGGTGTCGGCGCGGGCGATGGATGCGCAATTCCTTGGCACCCTCGGCGATGGCGTTGTAGTGCTTCTGCAACTCGTCCTCGGCATCGCGGGCGGCAAGGAAGCCTTTGATGCCGTGTGCCCGGGCGATGTACTGGATCGTGGTGCCGATGGCAATGGCCACCACCATCATCAGGAACATCGGCAGCGACAGCATGGCCAGGTAGCCCATGCAGCCCAGCGTTACGGTAAGCGAAATGGCCAGTGGTGCGAAGGCAAAGGCAAAGTCGCTGATGGTGTCGACGTCGTGGGTCAGCACCGGGATCAGGCGGTGGCTGCGGTAGCGTTCGATCTGGGTGATCGGAGCGGAGAGCACCTTCTCGCCCAACTCTTTTCGCAATGTGGCGATGATGTGCTGGCCGACGTAGTTGGTGCCGATGTCGGAAAGGATGGAACTGGTCAAGGCCAGAAGGCACAGGCCGGCGAACAATGCGACCACGCTTTGCGTGAGGCCGCTTTCCGAATGCAGGGTGCTGTTGATGGTGGCGAGCAGCAGGGTAACGCTCAGGCCGCCGACCATACCCAGCAGGATGGATGTGATGACGATGGCTCGGAAGGGTTTGAGCAGGGCGAACAGCTCATTGAGCGCGCCTCGGGGTGGCTGAGTCATGGGGCAGGGTCCGCTTGTGGAAATGGCTAAGGCTCCCTGTAGAACGACTGATGGAGGGGGTAATTTAGCGGGCTGGCCGGCCCTGTCGCCGTGTTGGTCGCGACAGGGTCGGGTTGGCCGGTTACAGGTCGCGCACCACGCGAAAACCGATCCAGTCGCCGCGTTCGTTGGGATAGAGGTCGTTGCGGTTGGCGGAGCGGGAGAACACCGGGGCTTCACCGTAGTCGTTGCCACGAATGCTCTGGAACTTGCAGTCCTTCTCCAGCCAGGGGCTGCCGTCGGTCGGCGCACCGACATAGTTGTCGTGCTTGCAGTCGGCAGTCCATTCGTAGACGTTGCCGTGCATGTCGTACACACCGAAGGCGTTGGCCGGGAAGCTGCCGACCGGCGCGGTGTAGCTGTAGCCGTCGGTCGGGCCATAGGTGTTGGCGTGTTTGGCGATGCTGTATTCCTTGCCCTCATCGAAGGGGAAGGGGAACGGGCCGGTGCTGCCGGCACGGGCGGCATACTCGCGGATCGATTCGCTGGTCAGACGGTACTGCTTGCCGGTTTTTTTCGACAGCCAGGCGACGTAGTCCTGGACTTCCTTGAGGTTCATGCACACGGCTGGGTGTCGGCTGGTGACCTGGTGGTTGCCGCCGTAGATGGGCCGGCCACCCTGGGTCGCCGTGCCGGCCTGGCACAGGCGGCCGGGGCGCTCGTCGCCGCTGGGCATCTTGTAGCCGGTGGCCTTGATGAACGCATCCCATTCGCCGAAGGTGATCTGGAAGCGGCTGATGGCGAATGGTTTGCTGAAGGTGACTTGGTGCATGGGGCTTTCATCGGCCTGGCGACCGACTTCGTCGTCGGGTGAGCCCATCATGAATGAACCGGTCGGCAGCACGACCATCTCCGGGCAGCCCTTTGCACAGTCCTTGAAGACAGTGCCGGGCGCGGGCGTGTCGGCTTGTGCCGGTACGGCGACGCACAGCAGGGCCAGTAATGTCAGTGGGGCGAAGGCAAGCAGCGGACTGCGCGGGGCAGCAGGCAGAGTTGGGTGCATGGGGCTTCTCGTTCAAGGTGATCAGAGGTCACAGCTGGGTGCTGAGCAGCGTCATGAAGCGATCGATCTCGGACTCGTCGTTGAGCAAGCCCGGTGCGGTGCGCACAACCGGGCCGACATCGCGGTACACCGCATCGACGATCGCTTTGCGCTGAAGCAGGGCAGCGGCGACTTTGTCGCTGTCGCGGCCCTTGACTCGGAAGAAGGTGAAGCCAGCGCTGTGCTCGGGTGACAGTGGCGTGACCAGTTCCACCTGCGCATGTTCGCTCAGGCGTTGTTTGAGATAGCTGTTGAGCTGGTGAATACGCCCTTGGACTTCGGCCTTGCCCAGTTGCAGGTGCAGCTTGAAGGCTTCGTCCAATGCCCAGCGGTGTTCGAAGGCATGGTAGCCGCCAGGGGTGAGGCTGGTGGCGAAGTCGGTATCCTGGGAGAAGGTCGGGATCAGTGGCGTGATGTCCTTGAGCTGTTCACTGCGCGCGCAGACGATTCCGGTGCCGCGCGGGCCGAACATCCACTTGTGGGTGCCGGCGATGAAATAGTCGCAGTTCATCTGCGGGAAGCTCACATTTTCCACGCCAAATCCATGTACACCGTCGACTACATAAAGAATGCGGTCGGCTTCTGCACGGTCGCGGTTATGCCGGTCGACCACGGTCCCGATGTCGGCCAGGGGCAGCTTCACGCCGCTGCCCGATTGCACCCAGGTCATGCCCAAGACGCGAGTGTTGGGGCGGATGTTGCGGTCGATGTTACCGACGATCTCGTCGGTGCTGACCTTGGCCGGGTCCTTGAACAGGCGGAATCGGCGAACCTGGGTACCCTGGCGCTGGGTGCGGAAGTCGAGAATCGCTTCGGCGGCGGAATGCTCGTGCTCGGTGGTCAGGATCTCCTGGTCGGGACGCACGTGCAGACCGCCATAGATGATCGCCAGGCCTTCGGTGGTGCTGCCGGTCAGGGCGATCTGGCCGGGGCGTGCCTGCAGGTACTTGCCGGCCCATTCGCGCACACGGGCTTCGTGCTGCCAGGGTTCCTGGCGGTCCCAGTCCATCACCAGGCCTGGGTTGCGATCGACGCTGGCACGGTAGCGGTTGATGGCGTCCTGCACCGGCTTGGGGTGGGACGTGATCAGGAAATTGGAAAAATGCAGGTAGGCCGGGTCCTGGTTGAACAGCTGGCACAATTGCGCCCATCGGTCACCTGTCGTCGGCGCGCTGGCGGGGCTGGCCAGGGCCTGGCCGAGGCTGCTGCCCAAGGGCAGGGCGACGGCAAGCAGGCTGGCGTGTTTGAGGAAGGTGCGGCGGTCGCTCATGGTTGCGGTTACCGGGCGGAAGAAAGGGAAGGGCTGGCGGCTTTCTCGACCTGCGCCCAGACGCGCAGGAAGTTGCCGCCCCAGAGCTTGGCGATATCGGCTTCGGAATAGCCGCGCTGGATCAGTTCGGCGGTCACGTTTCGCACCTGGCTGACGTTATCCCAACCCTGCACGCCGCCGCCTTCGTTGAAGTCCGAGGCGATGCCGACGTGGTCGATGCCGATCTTGCGCACGGTGTAGTCGATGGCATCGCCCAGGTTCTTGAGGCTGGCCTTGGGCTCTTCGTCGAGGATGGCGTAAAGCTGGCTGGCGTAGCTGCCGAAACGCTGTTCGGGCCAGGCAGCGATGATCGGGTCGCCCGGCATCAGGGCCATGGCGAGGTTGGGCAATGGTGGCAAGTCAAACTTAGCGCGCAGGGTGTTGAGTTTGTCCTGGGTCTTCTGGGTGAGCGGGCGCAGGTAGCCGGAGAAAGCGACGATCTGTACCACGCCACCGCTGTTCTTGATCAGTTGCAGTTCACGGTCGCTGAGATTGCGCGGGATGTCGACCATGGCTCGTGGCGCCGAGTGCGAGGCGACGATGGGCGCGCGGCTCAGGGCGCTGACCTGCTCCAGAGCCAGGGTGGACATCTGCGAGACATCGATGATCACACCCAGGTCGTTGAGCCGTTGCACTGCCTGCTTGCCGATCGGCGAGAGCCCGCCGAGGGCATCGGGCGAGTCGTTGAAGAACGGTAACGGGCGCGAGGAGTCGGCCCAGTCGTTGTTGCCGATGTAGCTGAAGCCGAACATGCGCATACCACGCGCGGCCCACTTGTCCAGCAGGCTCAGGTCATGGCCCAGCGGGTAGGCGTTGAGCATGCTGATGAAGACGGCGAACTTGCCTTCACCGTGCAGGCGACGGAAGTCGTCGGGGGTATAGGCGATGCCGACCTGGTTGGGGAAGTCGCGGACCAGCCCAGAGATGATTTTGTACCGCACCTCTTGTTGGTTGCGCGCTTCGTCAATGAAACCAGCGGTGGGGCGATGGGGGGCGTTGGGGCCGTTCCAGATCTCCGGCCAGCCGAAGATGGTCAGTGCAGCGCCCGATAGGCGGCCCTTGGCGGCCTTGGCCAGGTCGAACTGGCCATCGCCATCCTTGTCGGCCTCTTGGCCATGGGTGCCGAAGTCCAGTGGCAGGGTGATGTGGCTGTCGAAGGAGATCAGCCGGTCCTGCAACGCTTCTGCCTGTTTCATCACTTCGCGTGGGTAACTGGGATTGAGCCTGTGATCCCAGGCCAGATAGCCGCCAGCACCGAGCAGCAGTGTCAGGGGCACGCCGATGTACAAGGTTTTCTTCCAGCGAGGTGTTGTCATTGCCATCTCGATATGGGTCCGCGAATGCTGTGGGGCTTTGGCTATCTGGGAGGGACGAGTAGGGCTCGTGAAAATTTACCGGCAGACCGGTTCGTTCACCCTGGCGGTGGCCTAAATTTCGCTGGTCAACATACGTCCTTGCTGGGATAGAGCCTGCTTCAATGGCTAGCACAGGTGGGGTAATGACGATTTCTCGACGAGGCTTCATGGCCGGTGTGGCCCTGGCGGGTGCCGCCTTGCCGGCCGCTTATTACGCGCATGCAGAAATGACCAGGATCGATGAGCCGTCCGAAACACCTGGGGAGGCCAGCGTGGAACTGGCCGACCCCGCTGGACAGCGCCTGGCCAACCGCCTGCGCGGGATTTGGTCGATCCGCCTGGAAGGTAGCGAGGCCGGTTTGCCTGGGTTGCCTGACCAGGGTCTGGAACTGTTCATTGATATCGCTGCCCGGGGGCGCGGTGTGCGTGGCTGCCTCGATACCGCTGAACGCTTGCGCGATGAACGAGGGCCGCGTTACCGGTTGCTTGGCGACCTTGTTCAGGAGCAGCCCAACCGTCTCTACTGGCGCCTGCTGCCAGAGGCGCAGGGGCAAGCGGGCTTCGAGATGGCGATCGTCGTTGATGAGGTCTGGGCTGAGTTCGGCAATGCCGGCAGTGATACCTTCAGCGGGCGGCTGATCGCCCTGGATCGTGCGCTGGCCCTTCCCGAACAGGACAACCGCTTTGTCGCCACCAAGCAGCATTTTCCCGAGGCGCGTGAACGCATCGGCTTCAACGCGGCGCTGCAGGCCTGGCTGGTGTCGGCCGAACACCGCTTGTTCCACCAGCTTTGGCATGCGTCGCGGGACCAGTGGCACAAGCTCTCCGAGGACAGGCGCAATGCCCTGCGCGGCCTGGGCTGGCAGCCAGGACCGCGGGACCGTGAGCGGGATGCGCGGGGCAGGCACAAGGACCATAATGGTTCGGGTGTGGACTTCTTCTATATGCACCGGCACATGCTGCGTACGGCTCGTTCGCTGCAACCGCTGCCGTCGTGGACGGCGTTCCCCTTGCCGCAGCCGGAGCTGGAGCGCGATCGCCTGGGCTTTGCACGCTATTTCGATAACCTCGATGGTTGCTCGGTACCGCCGACCTGGTTGGCCCATGGCGATGATGCGTTCAGTGAATGGGTGAGTGGGATCAAGCGTGCCGAGACCTTCCATGGCAATTTTGCGGTCTGGGAGTCGCAGTATCGAGACCCGCGCTACCTGTCGCGCCTGACATTGGGGCAGTTGGGCTCGGAGATGGAGCTGGGTCTGCACGACTGGCTGCACATGCGCTGGGCATCGGTGCCGCGTGACCCGTCCAATGGCGCGCCGGTACCTCTGGCGCGGGAGCTGGATGATTTTGCGCCGCGTTGGTACGCGGCGGAGAACGATTTCCTTGGCGACCCGTTTTCGTCCCACGTGCACCCGGTGTTCTGGCGTTTCCACGGCTGGATCGATGACCGCGTGGAAGACTGGTTCGCCGCCCATGAGCGCTTTCATCCGGGCGAGGTCAGTCGGTTGGAGGTCAGTGGCGTACCGTGGTTCGCGCCGGGACGATGGGTTGAGGTGGAAGCCCCCTGGCTGGGGCCGGACACCCACGGCTGCAGCACGGTGCCGGGCGTGCGGCCGGGCAAATCGGTGGAGATGGATGTCGAGACCATGAAACTGGCCTTGCGCATCATCTTTGGCGAGGATGAAGGGAAACTGGCTGGTCTCATGCGCCAGGTGCCGAAGCGGCCGTGGTATGCGCGGCATTTGTCGTTGAAGGGCATGCCGGCCTGAAGCTGTCTGTATGGACAGCGCCGTTGCGCAGGATAAGGCCGCAAGCACGGCACACACCCATCACTAGCCTGGGGGGCAGAGAGGCTGGCACCCTCAGCGCCGCTCCACCTGCCAACCCCCACCTAATGCCTTGTACAGCGCCACACTGCCCTGCAATCGAGCCAGCCTCAGCCGTGCCTTCTCATCTTGCGCCAGATACAGTGTACGCTGGGTCTCCAGTACGCTGAGCAGGTTTTCTGCCCCTGCCGCATAACGCCGTTGCGCCAGGTCGAAGGCCAGCTGTGCCTGTGTCACTTCCTCGTCTTGCCATTGCCGCTGGTGATCTACGCCTTGAATGGCGTTGAGCGCTTTTTCGACATCGGCAAAACCCGCCAGAATACTGCTGCGATAAGCCTCAAGCAATTCCTCCTGCTCGGCTTTGGCCAGGTCCCTCGAGGCACGCAGGCGGCCGTTGTTGAAGATCGGTGCAATCAGGCCGGCAGTCAGTGTGTAGTAGGGGCTGTCGAAGACCTGAGGGAGTGTACGCGCCCCCCCGCCAAGCTCGGCACCGAGGGTCAGCTTGGGTAGCATGGCGGCTCTGGCCACCTGGATGTTGGCATTGGCCGCTGCCAAGCGTGCTTCGGCTGCGGCGATGTCGGGCCGGCGAGTCAGCAGTTCGCTGGGCATGCCGCTGCCGATCACTGGCCAGAGCACGGCGTCGATGCGTTCATTGCTGCTCGGCAGATTCTGCACCGGGTCGCCAATCAGGGTGGCCAAGGTCACGCGGTTGTCCTGCCGACGTTGCGCCAGCAACGGCAGTTGGCGTTCCTGGGCGGCCACCAGACTGCGTTGCTGTGCCAGTTCCAGGCGCGTGGCCGAGCCAGAACGCTGACGTGCTTCGACCAGGCCCAGCACATCCTGGGCATTGCGCAGGTTGAGGTGGGCAATGCGCAGTTGCTCGTCCAACGCCAACCCTTGCAAATAGCTGTCGGCCACGGCACTGACCAGGGTCAGCTCCACTGTCTGGCGATCGAAGCGGCTGGCGTCGAGGTCGAGCCGGGCGCTGTCGCGGGCAGCGCGCAGGCCGCCCCAGAAGTCGATCTCGTAGGTCGCGCTCAGTTGGGTACCGAACGAGGTGCTGGTGCGTTCGTAGCTGCTGACGTCGAGCTGGTCGCTGCCTTCGCCACGCATCAAGTGCTGGCGGCTGCTATTCAAGCCGAAGGCCAGTTCCGGCAGCAGCGGGGCCCCTGCAATCACGGCGCGAGCCTGGGCCTGGCGTACCCGGGCGGTAGCGGCGCCGAGATCGTGGCTGTTGAGGCGGGCGCGTTCGACCAGGCGGTCCAGTTCGCGGCTGGCGAAGGCTTGCCACCATTGCGCCTGGGGTGTGGCGAGGGTGGGCTCGCCGGCATCGCCCTGCCAGGCGCTTGGAGGGGTGATGCCGCTGGCAGGCGGTGCGGGCGTGCTGCAGGCGGCGAGGCATAGGCTAAGGGTCAACAGGCTGATGCGGCTTGGCAATGTCATGGGCTATACGCTGGTAAGGGCTTTGACCGGATCGAGGCGAGCAGCCTTGCGGGCCGGCATGAAACCGAACACTACGCCGGTGATGACGGCGCAGGTGAAGGCGCCGAGAATGGCGGGTAGGGCGAATGCCACGGCGATGCCGGCGAGCATCAGGCCGCCACCGATGCACAGTGCCAGTACGATACCCGTCACCCCGCCGACCATCGACAGCATCACCGCCTCGCTGAGGAACTGGCGCAGGATATCGCGCTGGCGGGCGCCGGTGGCCATGCGGATGCCAATCTCGCGAGTACGTTCGCGCACGGTCATGAGCATGATGTTCATCACGCCGATACCGCCGACCAGCAGGGAAATGGCGGCGATGGCACCGAGCATCAGCGACAGGCTGTTCTGCGTGCGCGCCTCGGCCTGGATCAGCGCGGCGTCGTTGGTCAGTTCGAAGTCTTGCTTGCCTTGGTGGCGCTGGCGTATCAGGTGGGCGATTGCCCGTTCGGTTTCGCTCACCCGGCTCGAATCGGCTGCGGCGATGATCACGTATTCTGGATCGTGCTTGCCGAACAGGCGCACGGACGCGGCGGAGTAGGGCACCACGATGCGCTCGTCGCTGTCCTGGTCGCCGGAGCTGGCACCCTTGCCAGCGAGCAGGCCGACCACCTGGAAGGGCACATTGCCGATCAGCAGGTACTGGCCCAGCGGATCGCTGCCAGGCTCCATGAGCTTGTCCCGGACCTTCTGGCCGATCACCGCGACGGCAGCGCCAGCCTGTTCGTCGGCTTCGGTGAAGAAGCTGCCTGCGACGACTGGCCAGTTGAGGATCTCGGAGAACTGGGTGTTGTTGCCGCCGACATAGAACTGCTGGTTGTTGTTGCCGTGGCGCACGGTCAACTGGTCGCCGATCACCGGCATGATGCGCTGGACCTGGGGTAACTGGGAGATGGCGGCGACATCGTCCAGCGTGACGATGCCGGCCGGTTCGCGCAGCGTGGCGTGGCGGCCACTGAGGTAGAGGATGTTCGAGCCGAACGCCGCCATCTGCGCCATGACCTGGCGCTTGCTGCCTTCGCCGACAGCCAGCATCACCACCACCGAGGCCACGCCGATGACGATGCCGAGCAGGGTCAGGGCGGTGCGGAAGCGGTTTATCCACATGACCCGCCAGGCCGCTTGCAGGGCTTCGAGCAATTCGCCCTTCCAGGCCCCGCGCAAGGTGGCGCCGCGGTCCAGGCGCTGGCGCAGGTCGTCGGCCTGCAGGCCTGGGTGCGCTTCGTCGAGGGGCTGGTCGGCCGCCGAGTCGCTGATCATCAGGCCGTCGCGGATCTCGATCACCCGTCGCGCCCGAGCCGCTACTTCACGGTCGTGGGTGATGAGGATGATCACATGGCCCTGGCTGGCCAGTTCGTCGAGCAGGGCCATGACTTCGGCGCCGCTGTGGCTGTCCAGGGCGCCGGTGGGTTCGTCGGCGAGGATGATGTGGCCGCCGTTCATCAGGGCTCGGGCGATCGACACCCGCTGTTGCTGGCCGCCAGACAACTGGTGCGGCCGGTTGCCCGTGCGGCTGGCCAGGCCGAGGCGTTCGAGCAGGGCTGCGGCGCGGGCATGGCGCTCGGCGGCCGGGGTGCCGGCATAGATGGCTGGCATTTCGACGTTTTCCTGGGCCGAGCCGGAGGGGATCAGGTGGTAGCCCTGGAATACGAAACCAAAGGCTTCGCGCCGCAGCCAAGCCAGTTCGTCGCTGTCCAGTTCGGCAACGTCCTTGCCAGCGAAGCGAAAACTACCGCTGGTGGGGTGATCGAGGCAGCCAAGGATGTTCATCAGGGTCGACTTGCCCGAGCCGGATGCGCCGACGATGGCGACGAACTCGCCAGGGTGGATGCTCAGGCTGATGCCGCGCAGCACTTCCACCTTCGGCGAATCGATGCCGCCGTAGTGCTTGCGGATGTCAGTGAGTTCAATCAGGGGCGCTGTCATTCAACCTCCGCTGGCGGCTGGGGCGCCGATGACCAGTTGCTCGCCTTCGGCGAGGCCATCGAGTATCTGCACACGCAGGCGGTCGCTCAGGCCGGTGCGCACCTTGCGCTGTTCGATCTTGCCGTCACGGGTGAACACCTGGGCCAGGCGCAGGCCTTCGTCTTCGGCATCATCCAGGGCTGCCAGCGGCGCCGTGAGCACTTGGCTGGCCTGGCCGGCGACGAAGAATACCTGGGTGGTCATTTCGGCCATCAGGGCCCCATCCGGGTTTTCCACATCGAGCAGCACGGTGTATTGCACCACTTGGGCGCCAGTTGTGCCGGCGGTGGCGCTGGCGGGGCTGCCACCGCCCTGACTGGTCTGATCCAGCGGCCTGGGCGGGATCGGAAGGATTTGGCGCACGGTGCTGGTCCAGCGGCGCTTGCCGCCGGCCAGGGTGGTGAAGTAGGCGGTCATGCCGGGTCTGACCTTGCCGATGTCGGCTTCGGACACCTGTGCCCAGACGGTCATCGGCGAGAGTTTGGCGATGCGCAAGATCAGCGGTGTTTGCTGCTGGGCGTTGAGCGTTTGACCTTCGCGGGCATCCACCGCCACCACAGTGCCGTCCATGGGCGCATAGATGCGGGTGTAGCCCAGCTCTGCCTGGTCGCTGCGCAGGCTGGCCTGGGCCTGGAGGATCTGCGCCTGGTACATGTCGATGCGGGCCTGGGTCACCTTGAGCTGGGCATCGGCTATTTGCAGGTCTTCCTCGCGGGTGGCACCGGCAGCAGCCAGGTCGCGCTGGCGCTTGAGTTGTTGCTGGGCCAGGCGGTACTGGGCACGCTGCTCGGCCATCTGGGCCTTGAGGTTTTCGATCGAGTATCGGCCGGCATCAAGCCTGGCCTGCTGGGTGGAAGGGTCGATTTCCACCAGCAACTGGCCTTGGCGGACCTGGTCGCCCGCTTCAACATGCAGGCGACGGATCTGCCCGGAGGCCTGGGCGCCGACGTCCACATAGCGGCGTGGTTGCAGCGTGCCGAGGGCGGTGACGCTGCTTTCTATATCGGCGCGGGTCACGGCCACGGTGTTGACCGGATGATTGTCCAAGGGCAGGGTCTTCCAGGCCAGCAGGCTGCCCAGGCCAAGCAGGCCCAGGCCACCGAAGAGGATGCGGCGGCGAGTATTGGGTAAGCGTCTCATGCGGACTTCCAGCCATGGATGTTGGCCATACGCAGCCAATCGAGGCGCGCAGGGAGGTCCCAGTTAGACGAAGACGAGTGGGCGGGATTTACCCGCACTGGAGGGGGAGGCTGTGTGTTGCTGAGAATAATTATAATTTGTAAGATTGCAAGCTGATATCACACACTCCCGCGCCTCTGCCGCCGTCCAGGCAGGGTGGCGCCAGGTACCGTCGTGGAACATTATTATCGTGAACTGGTGAGCTTCCTTTCCGCACGTCTTGGCAGTCGCCAAGCGGCGGAAGACGTTGCCCACGATGCATACCTGCGGGTACTGGAGCGCACCGACACCGAGCGCATCGAGCACCCGCGTGCCTTCCTCTACCGCACCGCGCTAAATCTGGTGGTCGACCGCCACCGCCGCCACAGGGTGCGCCAGGTCGAGCCGCTGGAGGTGCTGGATAACGACGAGCGCTGGCATACCCCGGCGCCGGCCCACGACATGCAGCAGGACCAGCGCCTGGCGTTGATGCAGCGTGCCCTGGAGGAGCTGAGCAAGGTCTGCCGCGAGTGCTTCTTGCTGCGCAAGCTCGACGGCCTGTCGCACCAGCAGATCGCCGAGCACCTGGGCATTTCCCGCAGCCTGGTGGAAAAGCACATCGTCAATGCCATGAAGCACTGCCGGGTACGCATGCGCGAGTGGGAGTCCTGATTGCCGAGCTAAAGGCAAATGCAAATTCCGTCAGTCAATCACTTGATTTATGCGGCTTTCCCGACTTCTATCAAAGAAGACCACTGCCAGGCATGGCCCTGGCAATAGCCGTTACCGGCGCAGTATGGTCATGGAGCGCACCCATTACCCAACTGCCCAGGTCCCACCATGGCAAACAAGACCCTGCGCATCCTCATCGCCGACGCACACCCGTGCCAGCGCCTGCAACTGGAGCGGTTGCTCAATGGCCTGGGCTATTACCGGATAGCCCCCGTGGATAGCTTCGAGGAGCTGCAGCGCCTGGTGCAATGTGCCTTGCAACCCTTTCACCTGCTGCTGGGCAATATCGAGCTGGCCAGCCATTGTGGCGTAGATCTGGAACGCTTCTGCCGTGTCAGCACGCAAATCCAGCATGCCCTGCTTTACCATTCCAGCCAGTTGAAAGTGCCAGCAGTGCCGCAGACCGAGCGCCAGGCGGTCAGCCTGAGCCTGCCTCAGGCGCCCGATAACGAGGCGCTGGAGACGTTCATGGCAATCATCGACGCCCCGGTGGTGGTCGGCAAGCTACCGCTGCCGGGCACGCTGCCAGCCAGTACAGCGCGGCCACGGCCGCGAGCCAACTTCGCGCATACGGTGTTCAACCGCTAGCAGTGCTGCCGGCGGGGCAATCGGGCAGCTATTTGTTATGCTCTTGCCCTTTGCCGATTTGCGGACCCTGCCATGACTGCCATCGATACCGCTCGCCCGCCCCGGTTCAGCCGCGGCGACCATCGGACCCTGGGCCTGGCGGCGCTGGGCGGCGCGCTGGAAATCTACGACTTCATCATTTTCGTGTTCTTCGCGCTGACCCTCAGCCAGCTGTTCTTCCCGCCGGAGATGCCCGAATGGCTGCGCCTGCTGCAAAGCTTCGGGATCTTCGTCACCGGCTACCTGGCGCGGCCGCTGGGCGGCATCCTGATGGCGCACTTCGCCGACCATCTGGGGCGCAAGCGGGTCTTCAGCCTGAGCATCCTGATGATGGCCCTGCCGTGCCTGCTGATCGGGGTGATGCCGACCTATGCTGACATCGGCTATGCCGCCCCGCTGATCCTGTTGGCCTTGCGCATCCTCCAGGGTGCTGCCGTAGGCGGTGAAGTCCCAAGCGCCTGGACGTTCGTTGCCGAGCACGCGCCAAACGGGCGGCGCGGCTATGCCCTGGGCTTTCTGCAGGCCGGGCTGACCTTCGGCTACCTGCTGGGGGCGCTGACCGCAACCTTGCTGGCGCAATTGTTCACCCCGCAGGAAATCCTTGATTACGCCTGGCGCTACCCGTTCCTGTTGGGTGGGGTGTTCGGTGTGATTGGTGTGTGGCTGCGCCGCTGGCTCAGTGAAACACCGGTGTTCCTCGCCTTGCGCGCGCGCCAGGAGCAACCTGTGACGTTTCCGCTGCGGCGAGTGCTGGGCGAGCACCGCCGGGCGTTGATCCCTGCCGCGTTGCTGACCTGTGTGCTGACCTCGGCGGTGGTGGTGCTGGTGGTGATCACCCCGACGGTGATGCAGCAGCGTTTCGGCATGAGTGCCGGCCAAACCTTCGCCCTGAGCAGCGTGGGCATCGTCTTCCTCAACATTGGCTGCGTGCTGGCCGGGCTGCTGGTCGACCGTGTGGGTGCCTGGCGCGCGCTGATGCTGTATAGCCTGTTGCTACCGCTGGGTATCGGCGCGTTGTACGCCAGCCTGGTGGGGCAGTGGGGCATGACCTGGCTGGCCTATGCGCTGGCGGGATTGAGCTGCGGCGTGGTGGGTGTGGTGCCCTCGGTGATGGTGGGGCTGTTCCCGGCGCAGATCCGAGTATCGGGCATTTCCTTCACCTACAACGTGGCCTACGCAGTGTGGGCCAGTACCACGCCGCTGGCACTGATTGCGCTGATGCCGTGGAGCCCATGGGTGTGTGTCGGTTTTTGTCTGGTCATGGGCGCGGTAGGGCTGCTGACGGCCTTGTATTTCGGGCGTCGTGAGCCATTGGTGTTTGCTGCGGAGCCGATGCCGGTCATGTGCGGCGACAAATGAGCCGGTAACGGCTGCGGGGCATTGGGGCAGACTTCCAGGTGGGGGCTATTGGAATAACCTATTAGCCAAATTTAACCTGGAAGGTTAATTTCTCATGGAAAAGAGAATGCCTCATTGCCCGCTGGAGCGGGTAAAAGCCCTGGCTGCGGCAAGGCGAATCCGTCCTACGGGTGCTGCATTGAAAGGCGCCAAGGCGCTGGGAATGGATTTTCCGGGCATGCTTGAGGTGATCACCAGCTTGAAGCGCACTGATTTCTACAAGAGCATGACCAGCCATATTGACCACCGGGTTTGGCAGGATGTGTATCGCCCGCTTACAGCAATTGGGTACGTTTATTTGAAATTGTCCGTGGTAGACGACGTGCTCATCGTGTCTTTCAAGGAGTTGTAACCATGAGATGTCCAATATGCGGCGGCTCGGAGCTTGCACCTGACATTCAGGGCATGCCCTATAGCTACAAAGGCGAGATGACAGTGATCCCGGAGGTAAGTGGCGATTACTGCTCCGCATGTGGTGAATGCGTACTGAGTCATGATGAAGCCATGCGCGTCAGTCACTTGATGACGGCATTCGAGCGCCAGGTCAACGCAAATGTTGTGGATCCTTCCTTTATTGCCTCCATACGCAGAAAGTTCGACCTCGACCAGCGTGAAGCGGGGGAAATCTTCGGTGGTGGGGTCAATGCGTTCTCCCGGTATGAAAACGGCAAGACCACCCCGCCAGTGGCGTTGGTGAAACTGCTCAAGCTGCTGGATCGCCATCCAGAACTCTTTGAGGAAGTGCGTACTGCCTGATAATGGCAGCCAACAAAAAGCCCCCGGCCCATGAGAACCGGGGGCTTTTTGTTGCCCCAAGGGCAGGGGCGTTACATGTTCGGGTAGTTCGGCCCGCCAGCGCCTTCAGGGGTGACCCAGGTGATGTTCTGGGCCGGGTCCTTGATGTCGCAGGTCTTGCAGTGCACGCAGTTCTGCGCGTTGATCTGGAAACGCTTGTTGCCGTCTTCCTGGGTGACCACTTCGTACACACCTGCCGGGCAGTAGCGCTGGGCAGGCTCGTCGTACAGCGGCAGGTTGCTGGCGATCGGTACGCTCGGATCGGTCAGCTTCAGGTGGCAGGGTTGTTCCTCTTCGTGGTTGGTGCTGGAGAGGAATACCGAGCTGAGCTTGTCGAAGCTGAGCTTGCCGTCCGGTTTCGGGTAGTCGATCTTTTTCGAGTCGGCGGCCAGCTTGAGGCAGGCATAGTCCGGCTTGGTGTCGCGCAGGGTGAACGGCAGCTTGCCACCGAACCAGTTCTGGTCGACATAGTTGAACGCCGCGCCCAGCAGCGGGCCGAACTTGTGCATGGCCGGGCCGAAGTTGCGGCTGGCGAACAGTTCTTCGTGCAGCCAGCTGGCCTTGAAGGCGCTGACATAGCTGTTCAACTGATCGCCGCCTTCGCTACCGGCGATCAATGCGTCGGCCACTGCTTCGGCGGCAAGCATGCCGGACTTCATCGCGGTATGGCTGCCCTTGATCTTGGCCACGTTCATGGTGCCCAGGTCGCAACCGATCAGTGCGCCACCATTGAAGACCATTTTCGGCAGCGAGTTGATGCCGCCCTTGGCCAGGGCACGGGCGCCGTAGCTGATGCGCTTGCCGCCTTCGAGGTACTGGCTGATCACCGGGTGGTGCTTGAGGCGCTGGAACTCGTCGAACGGCGACAGGTACGGGTTGGCATAGGACAGGTCAACGATCAGGCCGACCACCACCTGGTTGTTTTCCAGGTGATAAAGGAACGAGCCACCGGTGTTTTCCTTGGCCACCACGTCCAGCGGCCAGCCGGCGGTGTGCACCACCAGGCCCTGTTCGTGCTTGGCCGGGTCGATTTCCCAGATTTCCTTCAGGCCGATGCCGTAGTGCTGGACGTCGGACTCGCTGTCGAGGTTGAAGCGCTTGATCAGCTGTTTGCCGATATGGCCACGGCAGCCTTCGGCGAACAGGGTGTACTTGGCACGCAGTTCCATGCCTGGGGTGTACAGGCCATCCTTGGGGTTGCCTTCACGGTCGACACCGAGGTCGCCGGTGACGATGCCGCGGACCACGCCGTTGTCGTCGAACAGCGCTTCCTGGGCGGCGAAGCCTGGGTAGATCTCCACGCCGAGGTTCTCGGCCTGCTGGGCCAGCCAGCGGCACAGGTTGCCCAGCGAGATGATGTAGTTGCCATGGTTGTGCATGGTCTTGGGCACGAACAGGTCAGGCACCTTGGTCGCGCTGCCGGCGTCCTTGAGCACGTAGATGTCATCGCGCTTCACTTCGGTGTTCAGCGGTGCGCCGAGCGCTTTCCAGTCGGGGAACAGCTCGTTCAGGGCGCGGGGTTCGAACACCGCGCCAGAGAGGATGTGGGCGCCGACTTCAGAGCCTTTCTCCACCACGCAGACGCTGATTTCGCTACCGGCTTCGGCGGCCTTCTGCTTCAGGCGGCAGGCGGCGGACAGGCCCGCCGGGCCGGCGCCGACGATGACCACGTCGAATTCCATGTATTCGCGTTCCACTGGTTCTCTCCTACTCATCAAGGCTCGTGCTGTTGCTTTGTCTTATGGGTGCGGGGCATTCGCGGCGGTTCTACGCAACGGCGGAACTGTAGCTGGGCAAATGACGGACTACACCGTTTTGTCTTGGCCGCGCATTATATCTACACCACTTGGCGGGTCCAATACAAACGTTTGTTTGAATTTGCCGCAGGCCAGTAAAATCACAGGAACGCGGCTGGAGGGTGACCGATTTGCCGTATTGACCGGAATGGGTGTTACGGTCAAGATACGAGCGGTTTTACGTTCGCCGTAGGCTTGCAGCCGGGCGCAGGTACACCTCTAAAGACCAGGTGTGGAGCAGGGTTTTGCGGGCTTGGGCCGGTTTGTAGTGGAGTTTACACGCCACGACAGGAAATGACCCGTGAGGATTTGTCGCAAGAGTCCGAACGAGACTGTTTGGTCACTGTGAAGTTGCTGCCACCCGATACGTTTTTAGAGGTGCCCTTGTACCCACGCGCATCGCCGGGCATGGCCCCAGGCGACTATCTATTCACCGGAGAGTAACGAGGAATCCATGAAGGTTCTTGTAGCTGTCAAACGAGTGGTCGACTACAACGTCAAGGTTCGCGTCAAAGCGGACAACTCCGGCGTCGACCTTGCTAACGTCAAGATGTCCATGAACCCCTTCTGCGAAATCGCCGTGGAAGAAGCCGTACGCCTCAAGGAAAAAGGCGTTGCGACCGAGATCGTCGTCGTTTCCGTCGGCCCGACCACTGCCCAGGAGCAACTGCGTACTGCCCTGGCCCTGGGTGCCGACCGTGCCATCCTGGTAGAAGCCGTTGACGAACTGAACTCCCTGGCCGTGGCCAAGGCGCTGAAGGCCGTTGTCGACAAGGAGCAGCCGCAGCTGGTCATCCTCGGCAAGCAGGCTATCGACAGTGACAACAACCAGACCGGCCAGATGCTGGCCGCGCTGACTGGCTTCGCCCAGGGCACTTTCGCGTCCAAGGTCGAAGTCGCTGGCGACAAGCTGAATGTCACCCGTGAAATCGATGGCGGCCTGCAGACCGTTGCACTGAACCTGCCAGCGATCGTCACCACCGACCTGCGCCTGAACGAGCCACGCTACGCGTCGCTGCCGAACATCATGAAGGCCAAGAAGAAGCCGCTGGAGACTGTTACTCCAGACGCACTGGGCGTTTCCCTCGCCTCCACCAACAAGACCGTGAAGGTTGAAGCCCCGGCTGCCCGCAGTGCTGGCATCAAGGTCAAATCGGTGGCCGAACTGGTCGAGAAGCTGAAGAACGAAGCGAAGGTAATCTAAATGACTATCCTGGTTGTCGCTGAATACGAGAACGGTGCCGTAGCCCCGGCCACCCTGAACACTGTCGCCGCAGCCGCCAAGATCGGTGGTGATGTGCACGTGCTGGTCGCCGGCCAGAACGTCGGTGGCGTTGCCGAATCTGCTGCCAAGATCGCTGGCGTGGCCAAGGTGCTGGTTGCCGACAACGCGGCCTATGCCCACGTGCTGCCGGAAAACGTCGCGCCGCTGATCGTCGAGCTGGCCAAGGGATACAGCCATGTGCTGGCCCCGGCTACCACCAATGGCAAGAACATCCTGCCGCGCGTTGCCGCGCTGCTGGACGTGGACCAGATCTCCGAGATCATCTCGGTCGAGTCCGCCGACACCTTCAAGCGCCCGATCTACGCGGGTAACGCCATTGCCACCGTGCAATCGAGCGCGGCCATCAAGGTGATCACCGTACGTACCACCGGTTTCGACGCCGTGGCCGCCGAAGGTGGTTCGGCTGCTGTCGAAGCTGTTGGCGCTGCGCACAACGCCGGTATTTCGGCTTTCGTTGGCGAAGAGCTGGCCAAGTCCGACCGCCCAGAGCTGACCGCTGCCAAGATCGTCGTTTCCGGCGGCCGTGGCATGGGCAACGGTGACAACTTCAAACACCTGTACAGCCTGGCCGACAAGCTCGGTGCCGCTGTCGGTGCTTCGCGCGCCGCAGTCGACGCAGGCTTTGTGCCGAACGATATGCAGGTCGGCCAGACCGGCAAGATCGTTGCGCCACAGCTGTACATCGCCGTCGGTATCTCTGGCGCGATCCAGCACCTGGCCGGCATGAAAGACTCCAAAGTGATCGTGGCGATCAACAAGGACGAAGAAGCGCCGATCTTCCAGGTGGCCGACTACGGCCTGGTCGCTGACCTGTTCGAAGCGGTTCCAGAGCTGGAAAAGCTGGTCTGATCCGCCTGCTTCACTTATAAAGAACCCGGCCCTCATTTTGAGGGTCGGGTTTTTTTATGGGTTGAGGAGTAAGGCATGACGTTGCGCGGAACGGGCAGGGTGCTGGCATGCGTGGCGCTGTTGCTGCCGCCACTGGCGATGGCAGCAGGCAAGTGCGAACGCCTGGTGGCGACTGGCAGTCCTGATGCGCCGCCCTATTCCTGGCAAGATCCGAAAGATCCCAGGCACCTGATAGGCGCCAACGTTGACCTGTTGCGCCAGGTGGCTGGCGAACTGGGTGTGAAGGTCGAGGTGCTGAGTGCTGGTCGCCGTGATCAGGCGCTGGAAGAGGTACGCAGTGGGCGCATGGACCTGCTGCTCGACACCCCTATGCAGGTGGAGCAACTGACCGCGCTGGACTACATCCATCCGCCGTTGCAGCTCAATGAGTACCTGGTGTGGACCCGCCATGATGCAGTGGTGATCTTTGATGGCCCGGCCGATCTGGCCAGGTACCAGGGCAGTTTGTCTGACCGTGCGCGCCTGACCCCGGCCTTTACGGCGTTCGCCAAGGCCCAACTCAAGCTGGTGCCGGCGCAGAACCTGACCCAGGCGTTCCAGAAGCTGGTACTCGGCCAGGTGGACTATGTGCTGGCTGGCCGTTACTCCGGTATGGCCATGGCCCAGAGCCTGGGCATGAGCAATGACCTGATAGCCCGCGGCTTGCCGGTGGACAGGCCGGGCCTGTACCTGGCGCTGTCGCACAACTCGGCGTGCAATGACAGCTGGTTGCGTGGGCAATTGGCAAAAAAACTGACAGAATTGCCGATCTCTGGTGCATCCGAAGCTGTACTGCAACGTAATCTCGAGCGCTGGAAAGCGCAGTTGCAGGTGCCGGCGGAAGCCCCCAAACACTAGGAAGATTGCGTGAGAACCCAACCACTAATCCTTGCCCTGGCCGTGCTCGGCCTGGCTGGCTGCGCCAATGATCCGGCCCCTGACGAGCAGATGCGCATTTCCGAACAGGCACTGGACCAGGCCAAGGCCGTCGGCGCCACTGAGCAGGTCGAAACGCTGAAACTGGCTGAAGACAAGCTGGCCCGCGCCAAGGCCAACATGCTTACCCAAGACTACCGCGATGCGCGCATGCGCGCCGAGCAAGCCGAGCTGGATGCACGCCTGGCCGAGGCCCAGGTGCTGAACCAGAAGAGCGAAGAGCAGTTGCAGGTACTGCAGTCGCGGATCAAGCGCTTGCGCAAGCAGTTGGAGGTGCAGCCATGATCCGGCGTACGCCTTTGGCTGCACTGGTATTGTTGGCGCTGACGGCAGGCTTGCAAGGTTGCGCCAGCCAGCGCAGCAGTGCCGCGCTGGATGAGGCCGCTGTCGCCTTCCAGGGGGTCAAGGATGATTCCGATGTGCTGCGCAGCGCGCCGCGCGACGTGATTCGCGCGGGTGAATCGCTGGCCCGCGCCGAGCGCTTGTCCAGCTACATCGGCACCGGTTCTGATGTGCGGCATTATGCGTACCTCAGTCAGCGCTACAGCGAGATTGCCAGCGAGCATGCCAAGCTGGCGCTGAACCAGGAACGCCAGGCCAAGCTTGACCTGGAGCGTCAGCGCCTGCAGCTGGCTTTGCGTGAGGCCAAGCTGGCCAGCGTGCAGCAGCAGGGCCAGTGGGTCGAATCGCAGATTGCCGCATTGGCTTCGGAACAGGCCGACCGTGGCTTGGTGATGACGTTGGGCGATGTGCTGTTCGATACCGGCAGTGCCGACCTGAAGAACTCGGCCAGCCGGACTGTGCTCAAGCTGGTGCAGTTCCTGCAGCTCAACCCGCGCCGGGTAGTGCGCATCGAGGGCTATACCGACAGCACTGGCGCGGGCGAGGACAACCTTAAGCTGTCGCGCGATCGGGCGCAGTCCGTGGCCGACATGCTTGTAGACCTGGGTATCGACGAAAAGCGCCTGCAGGTTGAAGGTTATGGCGATCAGTACCCGATTGAGGCCAATGCCTCGGAGCGGGGCAGGGCGCAGAACCGACGGGTTGAGATCGTATTCTCCGATGACAAGGGGCGGCTCGCGCCAGCGCGCTGAGTCTTTCGGAAAAGGGGCCGCTTTGCGGCCCGTTTTATGTCGGTTTAATCGTTTCGATAGCTGCCACGCTGTTGTATTGTCGACTATGTTGCAATCTGTCCCAGTACACTTTGCAACTGTTACGGTATCCTTTACCGTCAGTGACCCGTACAAGAACAACGAGCATGTCGACATGACCAACCTGCTGCTGTACCAGCGTATCGCCCAGCAACTGGCCGATGATATCCGTCGCGGTGTCTACCAGCCAGGCGAGCGGGTACCCTCCGTGCGCAAGATGAGCGCCCAGCTCAATGTCAGTCATGCCACGGTGTTGCAGGCCTATGCCAATCTCGAGGACCAAGGGCTTATCCGGGCGCGGCCGCAGTCTGGCTACTACGTGCACCAGACACCTGCCTTGACCGCGCAAACGCCGGACATCGCCCGGGTGGAGCGCCCCGGCCTGGTCACGCGCGCCAGCATCATTCAGCAGGTGCTGACTGAGGCGCGTCGCGATGGTGTGTTCCCGTTTGGCGCTGCAGTGCCGCATGTCGACTACCTGCCCGTGCGCGCCCTGCATCAGCAAATCGCCAAGGTGACGCGCTTCCATAGCCCGCGTGCCTTCAGCTACATGTTCAGCCCTGGTTTCGAGCCGCTGCGCCGACAGATCGCCATACGCATGCGCGATGCCGGCGTGTTGGTCGACCCGCGTGAAGTGATCGTCACCCATGGGTGTGTAGACGCCCTGCAGATGTCGCTGCGTGTGCTGACCCGTCCAGGTGACCTGATCGCCGCCGAGTCGCCGACCTATTACGGCTTGCTGCAACTGGCTGACCTGCTGGGTTTGAAAGTGATCGAAATTCCCAGCGATCCGTCCACCGGTATCAGCCTCGAAGCCTTGCAATTGGCGGCTAACCAGTGGTCGATAAAGGCTTTGGTGCTGACTGCGCGCTTGAGCAACCCGCTGGGCGGCACCGTCCCGGAAGAGCGGCAAAAGCAATTGCTGCGACTGGCCTCGGACTTCGATATCCAGATCATCGAGGATGACATCTACGGTGAACTGATGTTCGAGCAGGGCAAGACCAAGGCGCTGAAGGCGTTCGACCGGCTGGACCGGGTCATCTACTGTTCGAGCTTCTCCAAGACGTTGTCCCCCGGCGTGCGCGTTGGCTGGATGATCGCGGGGCGTTATCAGGACGAGATTCAGCGCTTGCAGACTTTTACCACCCACTCGGCCTGCAGCGTGACGCAGATGGGGGTGGCAGCCTACCTGGAAAATGGCGGCTACGACCGGCATCTTCGCTTCATGCGCCAGGAGTATCGCAAGAACCTCAGCGCCTATCAGCTGGCAGTGCAGCAACACTTCCCCGAGGGCACCCAGATGACTCGGCCGACAGGTGGCTTCATCCTCTGGGTAAGCCTGCCGGGTCGGGTCAATACCCAGGAGCTGCATGTGCGCGCGCTGGAGCAGGGTATCAGCATTGCACCAGGACTAATATTCAGTAACACAGAGCAGTTCAACCACTGTGTACGACTCAATTGCGGCATTCCATGGAATAAAGAGGCCGAACGGGCTGTGATTACGCTCGGTTTGCTGGCGCAGCAGTTGTGCAGGGAGACTGCGGTCACGCTTTTGTAAGGCTTGCAAGCCGTCTGTGGAACAGGGAGCATACGCACTTTTCCTGCCAGTCTGTCCATTTGCCATGAACGCTTCGCGCTGCTTCGTTCTGATCGTGTGCCTTTTGCCGTTCTGCTGCCCGGTCGCCCCCGCTTTGGCTGCGCAACCGGCAAGCCAGGCTCAGGCCGCTCAGGGTAAGCAGGTGCCAAAAAAGGCGACAGCCAAGCCCGCGCACAAGCCGCTCAGCAAAGCGGTTGCCAAACCATTACCCAAGACGGAACTGGACCTCAGCCTGCCAGTTGATATGGTCAACAACCTTGAGCCGAATGTGGGTGCGCCTTCGCCAATCCAGCGGCGCAAACCATTGTTGCCGCCCATGTTCACAGAAAGACCAGAGACCAATGACAGCCCGTTCCAGCTCAATGGTCGGCTGATCAACAACGAAATGCAGCTGCAACTGCGCAATGACAGCCGTCATGACGTGGAAGGAGCAGCCATCGATTTCGAGTATCGCCAATAGGCGCGAACTGACTGCCGGGTCACAGCAGATTTCATCGTGCCAGCAATTTCAAACGTCTGTTTGAGCCGTTACTATCCAGGGACGTTCGTCCCGTTTTGTTCCAGGGAGTCCTGATTTTGGTGAACAGTCATGAAATGCCGTGAGGGCTGTGGTGCCTGCTGCATCGCCCCGTCCATCACTTCTGCGATGCCGCGAATGCCCAATGGCAAGCCGGCAGGAGAGCGCTGCCTGCACCTGACTGCGGCCAACCTTTGCGACCTGTTCGGCAAGCCTGAGCGGCCCGCGGTGTGTGGTGGTTTCAAGGCAGATGTCGAGGTGTGTGGCAGTGATCGTGACGACGCTATCAGGATTCTTGGCTGGTGGGAGCAGATGACGGCGGCGTGACAGGCTGGATCTTCGACAACAAGGATAAACATGATGAGATCGTTCAAGCGTATTGCACTGCTGTGTGGCGTGGGTGTTCTGCTGTCGCCTGTGGCCTGGGCTGAAAACTGGCAAGTGGCCAAGGACGAGGAGGGCATCAAGGTGTCCCTCAGTGAGGTGGCCGGGTCCAAGTACAAGGCCTATCGCGGTGTGACCGTGATCAAGGCGCCGCTGGCCAAGGTCGAGGCGCTGCAGGAGGACGTGTCCGGGGCCTGTGCCTGGATTCACGAATGCAAGTCGCAGAAGCTGCTCAAGCACGAAGGTGACCAGAGCTGGACCTATACCCAGTTCAATACGCCATGGCCGGTGACGCCGCGTGATTCCGTGCTGCACATTACGACCGTCAAGGAGGCGGATGGCAGCCTGACCCGTAACCTGAAAGAAGAGCCGACTTACCTGCCGGAAGAGAAGGGTTTTGTTCGGGTGGCAAAAGTCGACGGCTTCTGGAAGCTGGTGCCCAAGGGTGACAGCACTGAAGTGACCTACCAGGTGCACACCGAGCCAGGTGGTAGCGTGCCGGCGATGGTGGCCAACAAGTTCGTGGTGGATGCGCCGTTCAATACCCTGAAAGGGCTGCGCGAGCGGGCGGAGAAAAACTGAGGTTTTGTGGTG
>NZ_JBICII010000030.1:0-198967 GCF_043101865.1 Pseudomonas sp. zjy_15 | reverse complement strand
ACCGAAGGCGGCGAGATCACCTACACCATCACGCTGACCAACAAAGATGGTCTGCCAATCAACAACCACAGTGCCTTGACCTTTACGCTGAGCGACGGCAAGACCGTCATCACCGTGCCGGCCAATGGCACCGTGGGTACTGCCACTGTCACTGCCCCGGACAACGTCTACGTCGGTAGCAACGACCCTGTCGTGATGTCGATCGCTACCGTTGACGGCGCAGACGTTGGCAAGTTCGAACAGCTGACACTCGACAAGACTTCGGTCAGCACCGCCGTGACCGACGAACCAGGTTCGGGTACTCCGGGCACCGGCAATCAGGGCGACGCCACCACGGTCGGTATTACCGGCACGACTTCGCTGACCGAGGGCGAGACCGGCCAGTACACGCTAGCCCTCAGTAACGCGTCCAAGTCCGAAGTCACTATCACCCTAAGCTACAGCGGTACCGCCAACAACGGTGAGGACTTCACCGGTGTCGCGACCGTGAAGATCCCGGCCAACAGCACAGGTACGACGTTCAACATCGCTACCATCAACGACAAACTGGTCGAAGGTACCGAGAACTTCGTTGTGAAGATCGAAACCGCCACGGGTGGTAGCTTCGAGAACCTGCAGATCGATAGCAGCAAATCGAGCGTGACGACCACCATCCTCGACAACGACCATCTGCCCGTTTCGCCTGGCAGCGCGGTATTTGGCGTGGAGGACACCGATTACGTGTTTGCCTGGGGTGATTTCAAAGTCACTGATGCCGATGGCAACACTAACCTGTCCGTGACCATCACCTCGCTCCCGGCCGCCGGCAACTTGCAGTTCTTCAACGGTACTGCATGGGTGAATGTGGTCGCTGGCCAGGTGGTCAGCCAGGCAGATATCACCGCCAAGAACCTGAAGTTCGTTCCGGCCCTGAACCAGTCGGGTGCGGACAACTACGGTGGTAATGGTGTGGGTAACCAGAAGGCTGACTATGCCCAGTTCAAGTTCAAGCCGAACGATGGCACCAACCTGGGCAGTGAAGTGACCATGAAGGTCGATATCAGCCCGATTGCCGACAAACCGACCCTGAGTTTCGGCAGCGCCGATATCGAGTCCAAAGGGCTGACGAAGGAGGTCTGGACCAGCCTCCAAGGCCTGGGTACTGGCGGCAACGGCATTACCGGCGAGGATCTGAAGACGGTCTTCGCCAACTCCGGCAGTTCCAATTTCAGCAGCACCACTACCAACGTACAATCCGATGGTAGCGTCACCGCTGGCACCGGTTCGAAAACGTCGGGCCTGATCTACCTGGAAGCCGGCAAGGTCTATACCTTCAGCGGTTCGGCCGACGACAGCTTCGTGGTCACCATCGGTGGCAAGACTGTAGTCACGGCCACCTGGGGAGCCGGTGGCGGGGTGTCGGGGACCTTTACCCCGAATACCAGCGGCTACTACCCGATCGAGGTCTACCATGCCAACCAGTCCGGCCCAGGCAGCTATGACCTGAACATCCAGGTAGGCTCCGGTGCCGTTACCGACCTGAGCAGCTCGAACGTCAAGATGTACCAGAACGTTACCGAGATGGCCAACGCCGGCCTGGGCGTGTCCGATCTGCACACTGTGAACGGTCAAAGCTACTACGACGGCTACAAGCTCAACGAAGGGCCTGAGGGTGGCTCGGTGAAGCTGGTGGGCATTTCCACCGCCCTGACCGACACCGACGGCTCCGAAAGCCTGAACGTGACACTCAGCGGTATCCCGAAAGGTACCGTGTTGAGCGATGGTGCAGGCCACACGGTTACGGTTGGTA
Source organism: Pseudomonas sp. zjy_15 (assembly GCF_043101865.1). Classification (NCBI taxonomy): domain Bacteria; kingdom Pseudomonadati; phylum Pseudomonadota; class Gammaproteobacteria; order Pseudomonadales; family Pseudomonadaceae; genus Pseudomonas; species Pseudomonas sp. zjy_15. The sequence continues at coordinate 197,178 of NZ_JBICII010000030.1, read as the reverse complement.
CTGCCCCGGTCGACGTGACAGGCTGGAAACTCAGTAGCCTGACGCTGACCCCGCCGGCCTATTACAAAGGCTCGTTCGACATCACGGTTACCTCGACTTCCACCGAAAGCCTTGGCGGCTCGGCCATCACCACCGGCAATATCCCGGTGACGGTGTACGCCGCGACCTACAAGGCCAGTGTGGGCACCTCGGGCAATGACACGATGACCGGTAGTGAAGGCAACGACATCATCGTCGCTGACGTATCCGGGCTGAACGTGGTTCAGGGCAAGAACTACAACATCGCCTTCATGGTCGACAGTTCGGGCAGTATGAGCGACAAGTCGATTGCTGACGCCAAGACGCAGTTGGCTTCGGTGTTCAATTCGCTCAAGGCCAGCTTGGGCTCGGACACCTCGGGTACCGTGAACATCTTCCTGGTCGACTTCGATACCCAGGTAAACAAGAACGTAGCAGTGAACCTTGCCGACCCGGACGCTTTGAGCAAGTTGCAAGCGGTATTGAACTCGATGGTAGGCGGCTACTACGGTGGCGGTACCAACTATGAAGACGCGTTCAAGACCACGTCCAACTTCTTCAACAGCACCATGGCCACCAGCAACAAAGGTGCGGAGAACCTGACTTACTTCATTACCGACGGTAAGCCAACCTATTATCAGAGCGGTGAGTCCACCAACCCTAGCCTGTGGAAGAATGGCAAGAGCCTGGACGATGTAGTCAACGTCAACAATTACAAGATGGGTGACACGTTCAGCGCGTGGGCCGACGCGACTCACAAGGTCGAGATCAGCAGCAATGGTGTGGTCAAAGTGCTGACCTATACCGAGAACCGCCGAGGTGAGTTGGTGCTTGACTCCACCAAGACGGTCGGCACCCTTCATGCACAAGGTGATGGTACCTATGAACTCTCCAGCCTGGGCGGTACCGGCTACGCGGATTACTGGAACTACGTCTACTCGGCCGCAGGTTCTACTGAAAGTTTCGCAGTCTTGGGCGGCACCAATGGCTTGAGCAAAGTCCAGGCTATCGGCCTGAACAGCGATGTCACGCTGAACGATCTGAAACCTTATGACAGTGCCGGCAAGCCACAGACCAATATCGACCCGTCCGATTTGGCCAAGGCGATTCTCGGTCACTCCGAAGCAACGGTGCCAGGTGCCGATACCATCGATGGCGGTAACGGCAACGACATCATCTTCGGTGACCTGATCACCCTCAACGGTGTGGTCAGCGAGGGCTACCAGGCCCTGCAGACGTACGTTGCACAGAAGAGTGGTGTTGAAGTCAGCGCTGTCACTACCAGCAATGTTCACCAGTACATCACCGAGCACTACACCGAGTTCGATATCTCCGGTGCCAAAGACGGCATCGACATCCTGTCGGGCGGCAATGGCAATGACATCCTCTTCGGCCAAGGTGGTAACGACACGCTAAGTGGTGGCAAAGGTAACGACATCCTGCTGGGCGGTACTGGCAATGACACCCTGATCGGTGGCCAGGGCGACGATATCCAGATCGGTGGCAGCGGTGCCGACACCTTCGTGTGGAAGGCTGGCGACATCGGTAACGACGTGATCAAGGACTTCAACAAGGCCGAGGGTGACCGTATCGACCTGAAGGATCTGCTCCAGGGCGAGAAGGGCAGCACCATCGATAACTACCTCAAGCTCACCACGGTGGAGGGTACGACCACGTTGCAAGTCAGCAGCGAAGGCAAGCTCAACGCCGAAGGTGGTATCGCCAACGCCGACGTGACCATCAAGCTGGAAGGGGTTAACTGGTCCAACCAGACGATCAACTCGTTGATCAGCGGTGCCGACCCGACCATCATCATCCACAACAAGGACAGCTGATAGACCACCGGGGCCGCATAGCGGCCCCGGCTCTTTCCTGTCACCCGCCAACAGCGCATACTCTGGCGCCGGGCCTGCGCGCCCGGCGATCTTTGCCTATGCTGCTGTCTACCAACAAGGAACCAACGTGACGAGGGACATCGCCATGTTCTACGTGCAACGCAACGCCGCCGGCCAGTTGCTGCGGGTGGAAGCAGCCGCGTTTGATCAGTTCACCGAAATACTCCCTTCAGACCATGCCGATATCCAGGAATGGTTTGCCGATGATGTTGTGGAAAACAGCCTCAACCAGCTCAAGCAAAGCGACCTTGACATGATCCGCGTGCTCGAGGACCTGATCGACGTGCTGACCGCCAAGGGCGTGTTCAAGATCACCGACCTGCCCGCCGGCGCGCAGGCCAAGCTGCTCAACCGCTCCACGGCGCGCAAGGCGCTCAGCAGTCTCAATAACCTGATTGACGAAGAAGAGCAGGGCGGGCTGATCTAACAGCGAGCTGGTTCCCGCGACAGTCGCCGCCGGGTTGGTGTTCGGAGCCAGCGAAGAGGCCGGTACAGGCTACAAATTCTGGTACTGAGCCGCCGCATTGCTCAGAATTTTGCCAATCTCTTCCCGCAAGCCGGCAGGCTGCTCTACCACCACCCCGTCCCCATGGCTCAACAGCCACCAGCGTAATGGCCAGCCGTCACTTACCGTGCCGCGTAACCGATGCCCATGCTCCAGTGCCGTCAGCTGCATGTCGCTGCTCAACGGCGCATCCCGCAACTGCCGCGCCAGTGCATCGCTGATTCGCGCAACCAGCTCCACGCCCTCACCCTGCGATGGCTGCAAGGCATCCCCGCGCAGATGCGTCAGCAGGTCGAAATTACCGCGCAATTCGCCCACGGCACTGGCCGACCAGTGCCAACCGAACGGAATGCTCTTGTCATTGCGCTCCAGTGGGAATATCAGAGAAAGCTCGTTGAGGTCACGCTCGACAGTGCGTTTGCTGACCGTGAAGCCCACGTCGCGCAGGCGCCAGACCAGCTCGGCGCTGGTGATGCCTGGGGAACGGCTGGGCAACTGGCGCAGCAGCGCCCACTGTCGGCTGAGGGTGGCGCGAGTGGTGGCGAACGGCAAAAGATAACGTCCTTGTCTAGGCTTGCCGCAATAGGATGGCGGCATGCGAGGGGCATGGCAATTGGCCACAGCCTGCTCAGATCAAGGAAGTCGCATTTGGTTGCCTCGTGCCGAATCGTTCGCGACAGGTTTTGACGTGACGTCGCGCAGAATCACGCCTCATCACAGCCGAAGGTTGGGGTTGTGCGTCGTTCAATGAGGATGAACATGTCTGTTGCCAGCAATATCCATTCGCTACTTGCACGCCTTCTGCCCGAGCGGGTCATCGCCCCACCTGCCCCTGCAGGAAGGCGACAGCGGCTGTTTTCCGGTGTGGGCTTGCCCAGCCAGCGATCGCTGCTGGTCAACCGCCTGGATGAGGCCAACGACTTGCAGGCGGTGTATGTCGACCTGCGCCGCCAGGCATTGCAAGGCAGCGTGTCCGCATTGAACGACCTCGGCTGGATCTGGCTCAACGGCAAGTACTGGCGGGCCGACACCGTGCTGGCCGGGCACCTGTTGCGCATGGCGGCCCTGCAGGGCAATGCTGCTGCCTGGTTCAACCTTGGGCAGCAGCACTACTTCGGCAAAGGCATTGACCCTTCATATGTGCAGGCGGCGGAGTGTTACCGGCAGGCCTTCGACCGGGGCATGCTGCATGCTGCCGCCGCATTGGGTGACCTGTATGAGGAGGAGGTGTGCGACGGTGACCTGAAGTGGCAGGTTGACCTGGTGCAGGCCTATCAGTGGTTCTTGCGTGGAGCCGAACAGGGCGAGGCGCGTTGTCGTTTTGAAGTGGGTTACCGGTTGATGCATGGGCTGCACGTAGAGGCCAACCTCAAGGCAGCGCTGTACTGGCTTGAGCTGGCGGCAGCGGCGGGGGTGGTGCAAGCGGCGGAGGAACTGGCGGTGCATTTCAGCAGCCGTGACGCGCTGCGGTATCAGGAGTGGCGGGACCGGGCGGTGCAGATGGGCAGCACATTGGCGCTGACCATGAAGCTGGAAGACCAGATCCAACCCTGAGTATTTCTCTCCAGTGCTGGCTGAAAATGAACAACATTCAACCCAGGCTATTCGTCGCCCCCTGTTGACGACAGGGGGATGTCGGGGCGTATATTGATAGTTAGCAAACTATGAATATATTTGGTTCTCTTCATGTCCCTTGATCTCCTGCGGCTGCAAGTCAGCAGTGGCCTGGTAGTCGCTGCCCGTCACTGGCGGCGCATCTGTCATACCGCCTTGACCGGCTACGGCATTTCCGAGGCCTGCGCTGCGCCGCTGCTGATGATCGTGCGCCTGGGCGACGGCGTGCACCAAGTGGCTGTGGCCCAGGCCGCCGGCCTGGAAAGCCCGTCGCTGGTACGCCTGCTTGACCAACTGTGCAAAGCTGGCCTGGTGTGCCGTAGCGAGGACCCACTGGATCGCCGCGCCAAGGCACTGAGCCTGACTGCCGAAGGCCGTGCCTTGGCCGAAGCCATCGAAGCCGAACTGGTGCGCTTGCGCCGCGATGTGCTCGGCGGTATCGACCAGGCCGACCTGGAAGCTGCCTTGCGTGTGCTTCGTGCCTTCGAGGCTGCCGGCCTGGGCAGCGCAGGCGGGCTGGCATGAACGGCTTCTTCAGCTCCGTTCCTCCGGCCCGTGACTGGTTCTACGGTGTGCGTACCTTCGGCGCCTCCATGATTGCCCTGTACATTGCCCTGCTCATGCAGTTGCCGCGTCCCTACTGGGCCATGGCTACGGTGTACATCGTCTCCAGCCCGTTCGTCGGCCCGACCAGCTCCAAGGCGTTGTACCGTGCCGTGGGCACGTTGCTCGGCGCTGGCGGGGCAATCTTCCTGGTGCCGCCGCTGGTGCAGTCACCGTTGCTGTTGAGCATCGCCATTGCCCTGTGGACCGGCACCTTGCTGTTCCTTTCGCTGAACCTGCGCACGGCCAACAACTATGTGCTGATGCTGGCCGGGTATACCCTGCCGATGATTGCCCTGGCCGTGGTCGACAATCCGCTGGCAGTGTTCGACGTGGCCTCTTCTCGCGCGCAGGAAATCTGTTTGGGGATTGTCTGCGCGGCGGTAGTCGGGGCTATCTTCTGGCCACGCCGACTGGCGCCGGTGGTAGTCGGTGCCACCGGAAACTGGTTCACTGAGGCCATTCGCTACAGCGACACCTACCTGGCCCGAGATGCCAGTGCCGACAAGGTCGGCGGGATGCGCGGTGCGATGGTGACCACCTTCAACTCGTTGGAGCTGATGATTGGTCAACTCGGCCACGAAGGCGCCGGCCCGCATACCCTGAAGAACGCTCGCGAACTGCGCGGGCGGATGATCCATCTGCTGCCGGTGATCGACGCCCTCGACGATGCACTGGTAGCCTTGGAAAGCCGCGCCCCGGCCCAGTTCGCCCAGCTTCAACCCGTGCTTGAAGCCGCTCGTGAATGGCTCAAAGGCACTGCCGAAAGCGCTTCAGTAGCGCACTGGGCCATGTTGCACGAGCAGATCGGCCGCCTGCAGCCCGCTACAGCCGCCCTCGACCAGCGCGCCGAGCTGCTGTTGTCCAACGCCCTGTATCGCCTGACCGAATGGGCCGACCTGTGGCAGGACTGCTGCACCCTGCAGCACGCCCTGCGTACCGATGATGCCAAGCCTTGGCGTGCGGTGTATCGCCATTGGCGCCTGGGCCGCCTGACAGCGTTTTTCGACCGTGGCCTGATGCTCTACTCGGTAGCCTCCACGGTTCTGGCGATCGTGGTCGCCTGCGGCCTATGGATCGGCCTGGGCTGGAACGACGGCGCCAGTGCGGTAATCCTCGCGGCAGTAGCGTGCAGCTTCTTCGCTGCCATGGATGACCCAGCACCGCAGATCTACCGGTTTTTCTTCTGGACGCTGATGTCGGTCATCTTCTCCAGTCTGTACCTGTTCTTGGTACTGCCCAACCTGCACGACTTCCCGATGCTGGTGCTGGCCTTTGCCGTGCCGTTCATCTGCATAGGCACGCTGACCGTGCAGCCGCGCTTCTACCTGGGCACCTTGCTGACCATCGTCAACACGTCGACCTTCATCAGCATCCAGGGTGCCTACGACGCCGATTTCTTCACCTTCCTCAACTCCAACCTGGCCGGTCCCGTGGGCCTTCTGTTCGCCTTTATCTGGACCCTGGTGATGCGCCCGTTCGGCGTGGAGCTGGCGGCCAAGCGCATGACCCGCTTCGCCTGGCGTGACATCGTTGAAATGACCGAGCCTGCGACCTTGGCCGTACACCGTCAGGTTGGCGTACAGATGCTCGACCGCCTGATGCAGCACCTGCCACGTCTGTCGCAAACCGGCCAGGACAGTGGTGTGGCGCTGCGCGACCTGCGCGTGGGGTTGAACCTGCTCGACCTGCTGGCGTACATGCCGCGCGCCGGCCAGCAGGCTCGCGAGCGCCTGAACACTGTGGTCGAGGAAGTCGGCGCGCACTACGCGGCCTGCCTGCGTGCCGGCGAACGCCTGCATGCCCCGGTCGCACTGCTGCGCAACATGGAGCGCGCGCGCCTGGCGCTGAACCTGGACGAGCTGTACGAGCGTGGCGATGCCCGCACCCACTTGCTGCACGCCCTGAGCGGCTTGCGCCTGGCGCTACTGCCGGGGGTGGAGGTGATGCTCGAACCTGCCGAACAACCACAACTGCCCCCCGGGCTCGACGGAGCGCCCTTGTGATTGGTGAACTGGATATCAGCGGGGTGTTTCTGCCCACGCTGCTGGTGATGATGCTTGGCACCTACCTGCTGTTCCTGGGGGTGCACGCGGTGCTGGTGCGCCTGCATTTCTACCGCCTGGTCTGGCACCGGGCGTTATTCAACGTTGCCCTGTATGCCGTGCTGCTCGGCGGGGTGGACCACTTTTGTCGAAACCTGATGCTGCCATGAAAAAACCTATACTGACCCTGGGCCGTGTGGTCCTGACCTTGCTGGTAGTGACCTTCGCCGCCGTGCTCGTGTGGCAGATGGTGGTCTACTACATGTTTGCCCCCTGGACCCGTGACGGCCATATCCGCGCTGACGTGATCCAGATCGCCCCCGATGTGTCGGGATTGATCCAGAAGGTCGAGGTGCGCGACAACCAGACCGTCAAACGCGGCGACGTACTGTTCACCATCGACCAGGACCGCTTCACCCTGGCGCTGCGTCAAGCCAAGGCAACCCTCGGCGAGCGCCAGGAGACCCTGGCCCAGGCTTCCCGCGAAGCGCAGCGCAACCGCAAGCTGGGCAACCTGGTGGCCGCCGAGCAACTGGAAGAAAGCCAGTCCCGCGAGTCCCGTGCCCGTTCGGCCGTCAGCGAGGCGCAAGTGGCTGTCGATACCGCCCAGCTCAACCTTGACCGCTCGGTGGTGCGCAGCCCGGTAGACGGCTACCTCAACGACCGCGCGCCGCGTAACCACGAGTTCGTCACCGCTGGCCGCCCGGTGCTTTCGGTGGTCGACAGTGCCTCCTACCACGTCGACGGCTACTTCGAGGAAACCAAGCTGGGGGGTATCCATATTGGTGACGCCGTGGATATCCGCGTGATGGGCGACAACACCCGCCTGCGTGGCCATGTGCAGAGCTTCGCCGCTGGTATCGAAGACCGCGACCGCAGCAGTGGCGCCAACTTGCTGCCCAACGTCAACCCGGCGTTCAGCTGGGTACGCCTGGCCCAGCGCATTCCGGTGCGCATCGCCTTTGACGAAGTGCCGCAAGACTTCCGCATGATCGCCGGGCGTACTGCCACGGTGTCGATCATCGAGGGCCAGCGCCCATGAAACAGCTGATCCTGGCTGGCCTGTGCCTGTCGCTGGGGGCCTGCATGATGGTGGGCCCCGACTATGAGGTGCCTGGGGATGCGGCCGTGCAACGCAATGACCTGAACGGCCCGCTGCGCCAGGATGCCGACAGCGTCGTGTCGGCGCCGGTCCCCGAGGACTGGTGGCAGCTGTATCAGGATCAGCGGCTGAACGAGCTGGTGCGTCAGGCGCTGAGTGCCAACACCGAACTGCGCGTGGCGGCGGCCAACATCGCCAAAGCTCGCGCCCAGGTGGAGGTGGCTGAATCGCAAGGCGGCTTCAACGGTGGCGTCAAACTCGGCGCTCAGCGGTTGCAGGAGTCGGGCGAAGCCTTCCTGCAGCCTGAGAAGGTGCCGGTAGCCAACATCGGGGAGGCCATCATCAGTGCCTCGTACCAGTTCGACCTGTGGGGCACCTTCAAGCGTGGTACCGAGGCTGCCAAGGCAAATGCCGACGCGATGCAGGCCGCTGCCGACACTGCCCGCATCACCCTTGTGGCGGACGTGGTCAAGGCTTATACCCAGGTGTGCTCGGCTAACGAGGAATACCATATTGCCCGTGAGTCGCTCGATTTGCAGGAGCAAAGCGTGAAACTCAACCAGCGCCTGCGCGATGCTGGGCGTGGCGATGAAACCCAGGTCACCCGCTCGCAGACCCAGTTCAAATCCCTGCGTGCCGAACTGCCACGTTTCAAGGCCGAGCGCGAGACGGGTATGTACACCCTGGCTGCGCTGCTGGCCAAACCGGTCGACCAACTGCCTGCCGGAACCGCCGATTGTGCCGAGTTGCCGCACCTGAACCAGCTGGTTCCTGTGGGCGATGGTGCGGCCCTGCTCAAGCGCCGCCCCGACGTGCGACAGGCCGAACGCCAACTGGCTGCCGCCACCGCCTATATTGGCGTGGCTACCGGCGCGTTGTACCCGGACATCAGCATTGGCGCGCAGGTTGGCACCATCGGTATCCTGGAGAACCTTGGCGAGCCTTCGACCAACCGCTGGGGCTTTGGCCCGCAGATCAGCTGGACCATCCCCACCAATGGCACCCGTGCCCGCATTCGCATGGCCGAGGCCTCGACCCAGGCGGCACTGGCGCACTTCGATGGCGTGGTGCTGAACGCCATTCGCGAGACCCAGACCCGGCTGGCACAGTACAGCGCCTTGCTCGATCGGCGCGATGCGCTGGCCGAGGCGGAGAAGTCGGCCAAGGAAGCGGCGGACCAGACGCACCGGTATTACCAGGCGGGGCGTGAGTCGTTCCTGGCGGATTTGCAGGCGACGCGGACGTATACCGATATGCGTGCGCAGTTGGCTGCGGCCAATAGCCAAGTGGCGCAGGGGCAAATTGCCTTGTTCCTGGCGTTGGGTGGTGGTTGGAAGGGGATCGCCAAGCCCTGACGCGATCCTTGAGGTCTGGTCCTCTATGCCACCCACTTGATCTGATTTGTAGCAAGATTTTTCATGAAATCTGCCCAGCACCCTTGAGTGAAGCAAAGTGGAAGTGAACAATGTTCTCTTTCGCATTCACCTTCGAGACTGGCCATGAATACCCGTTCCCGTCTGCTTGCCTGGCTGCCGGCTTTGCTGCTTGGCCCGGTGCTGGTGCTGTGCAGCACCTTGGCGCTGGCCGAGTCCCCCGCCGAGGCTGCCAAAGCCCAGCACCTGCTGGATTACATTGGCGCCGACTACCCGCCGACCGTACAAGACGGCAAGGTGATCGACGAGGGCGAATACCGCGAGCAACAGGAGTTCAGCGCGGTATTGGCTGACCTGGTCAAAGGCCTGCCCGCAAATACTGAACAAGCGGCTTTGGAGCAGGGCGTCCAGGCGCTGCGCCAGGCCATCGACCAGCGTCAGGAAGGTACCGCGGTCGCCAAGCAGGCCCGGCAGCTGGGTGCGCGACTGGCGGTGGCCTACGAGGTCAGCCAGGCCCCGGTGATTACCCCGGACCCAGCCCGCGGCGCTGCGCTGTACGCACAAAACTGCTCGGTCTGCCACGGCGACACCGGCGCCGGCGATGGCCCGGCTGGCGTGGGCCTGGAGCCTGCACCCGCCAACCTGCGCGATGTCTCGCGCCTGGACCAGTTAAGCCTGTTCGACCTCTATAACACCCTGGCCCTGGGTATCGATGGCACCGAAATGCCGTCGTTTGCCGACCAGCTGGACGACCGCCAACGCTGGGATGTGGCCGCGTATATCGCCAGCTTCACCGCCAAGCCGGAAGCGGGCAAAGGTGACAAGACCTGGAACCTCGCCGACCTGGCTCGCCAGACGCCGGCCGAAGTCGCCGCCAACGAAGGCACTGCGGCCGTCGAGGCATTCCGTGCCCAGCGTGCCCAACCGCCGCAAGTAAAGCGCGGCCCGGCGCAATTGCTCGAATACACGGCCAGCACACTGGACAAGAGCCTGGCGGCCTACCGCGCAGGCGACCACGATCAGGCTTATGACCTGTCGGTGGCGGCCTACCTGGAGGGTTTCGAGCTGGTGGAAAGCTCGCTGGACAACATTGACACCCAGGCGCGCAAGAACACCGAAAAATCGCTGATGGCCTACCGTCAATCCCTGCAGGACGGTCTGCCCGTGGCCCAGGTCGAACAGCGTCTGGCCGAAGCCAGAACCAAGCTCGAGCAGGCGGCCAAGTTGCTGGGAAGCGATGGTCTGAGCTGGTCGCTGAGTTATATCTCCGGTTTGCTGATCCTGCTGCGCGAAGGCCTTGAGGCGATTCTGGTGCTGGCGGCGATCCTGGCCTTCCTGCGCAATACCGGGCAGCAGTCGGCAGTACGCAGCGTCAACATCGGCTGGGGCCTGGCACTGGTTGCCGGCTTCGCCACCTGGGCGCTGGCGGCCTATGTGATCGATGTGGGGGGGGCCCAGCGCGAGCTGCTGGAAGGCTGCACAGCACTGTTCGCTGCAGTGATGGTGCTATGGCTGGGTGTGTGGATGCATGACCGCCGCCACGCAGCCGCCTGGAAGGACTACATCAAGAGCAGCCTGGTCAGCGGCGGCGGGCGCTTCGGCTTTGCTGTGCTGGCATTCTTCTCGGTATACCGCGAATTGTTCGAGGTGATCCTGTTCTACGAGACCCTCTGGCTGCAGGCAGGCCCTGCCGGGCATCAGGCGGTGCTGGCGGGTGGCGCGACGGCACTGGTGCTGCTGGTGGGCCTGGCCTGGGTGATTCTGCGGGGTTCGGCCAAGTTGCCGCTAACGCTGTTCTTCAGCATCAACGCCGCGCTGCTGTGCGCGCTGTCGGTAGTGTTCGCCGGGCATGGCGTGAAGGCGCTGCAAGAGGCCGGTGTGCTGGGCACACGGCCGGTGGCGTTCTTTGAGTTCGACTGGCTGGGGATTCATGCCGATGCCTACTCGCTGTCGGCGCAGGCGGTGGCCTTGCTGGCCATCGTGTTCCTTTACGGCCGCTCGTGGCTGGCGGAAAGGCGCAGTGCTGCGGCCAACTGACTGGAACCTGCGCGGTCCCACAGGGGGCCGCGCTAGGTCTCAGATCTTGCGCAAGCCTGATGTTCAGGCCGGCTGTGGCGCCTTGAGAATGTTCTGCAGCAACTGGACACTTTCAACGGCGTCATGACCCAGACTGGTCAGGTAGCCGCCATCCGGTTGATCGGTCAGCCCCTTCTCATGCAGGCGTTGTGCAGCCGCGATCAGGGCGGGGGATGCGGTGCTGGTTATCTTGATGCCTTCCTGGCTGCTGTCGTGTTTGAACAGCGCGAGTACTTCCAGTTCGTCGATCAGATCGGGGGTAAAGGGCATGGCAGCTCCTGACTTCCAGACAAGGATGGCGGCACCGTCAGCGGTGCCTGATCTTCGAGTGTAGCCGGGTTATTCGTCGTCGCCTTGATCCATCTCAGGCGGCAGCTCCGGCAGTGCCCGCAGAGCATTCTCATACCACTCGCCGTTGAATGCACGGTCCTCTACCAGCATGTTGTCAATTTCGAAAGCCAGCACATGGGCCATCAGGTTCAGAATGTCTTCACGCTCATAGCCGACCAGCGTCAGCTTGTTGAAAGTCGCCTTGGCCGCAGGCGGCTCGCCGCTCTCGATCTGGTTTTCGATGGCTTGGGTCAGCGTTGCCTCGGCGAAGGCTTCGTCGTCGTCATTGCCGATGTCGGTGGGCTCGCTCATGGCGGTACTCCTAGGGTGGGATGCAACAGTGTGCCATGCCGATGGCGACAATGCCCAAGCATTGACGCGGTGCATGACGCTGGTCAGCGGCAGGCGTTCAGTCTATAAAAGCCAGGCCAACCCCTTACGGCCTGGAGGCTGTTACCTCATGCTCAAGCTTCATGGATTCTCGGTCAGCAACTACTACAACATGGTCAAGTTGGCCCTACTGGAAAAAGGCCTGCCCTTCGAGGAAGTCACCTTCTATGGCGGCCAGGCGCCACAGGCGCTGGAAGTGAGCCCGCGGGGCAAGGTTCCGGTGCTGCAGACCGAGCAGGGCTTCCTCAGCGAAACCAGTGTGATCCTCGACTACATCGAGCAAACCCAAAGCGGCAAGGCACTGCTGCCGGCCGACCCGTTCGAGCAGGCGAAGGTGCGTGAGCTGCTCAAGGAAATCGAGCTATACATCGAGCTGCCGGCGCGTACCTGCTATGCCGAGTCGTTCTTTGGCATGTCGGTCGAACCACTGATCAAGGAGAAAGCGCGTGCGGACCTGCTGGCCGGTTTTGCCACGCTCAAGCGCAACGGGCGTTTTGCACCCTATGTTGCGGGCGAGCAGATGACGCTGGCAGACCTGATGTTCTGCTTCTCGGTCGACCTGGCCAACGCGGTGGGCAAGAAGGTGCTGAACATCGACTTCCTGGCGGACTTCCCGCAGGCCAAGGCGTTGCTGCAACTGATGGGCGAGAACCCGCACATGGCGCGGATCTTGGCGGACAAGGAAGCGTCGATGCCGGCCTTCATGGAGATGATTCGCAGCGGTAAACGCTAAGAGTCTTGTTGGGTCATTCGCGGGTAAACCCGCTCCTACAGGTACAGCACAACCGTTGTAGGAGCGGGTTTACCCGCGAACGAGGGCGAAGCCCTCGCCCCGGGAGTTAGCGAGACGCCAACAGGGCTTTGCCGCGAACTACGGCAGCGCGCACCTGCGCCGGCGCCGTACCACCAATGTGGTCACGTGCGTTCACCGAGCCTTCCAGAGTCAGCACGGCAAACACGTCCTGCTCGATCTGGTCGCTGAACTGGCGCAGTTCGTCCAGGCTCATCTCGGCCAGGTCCTTGCCAGTGTCCACACCATACTTCACCGCGTGGCCAACGATTTCGTGGCAGTCACGGAACGGCAGGCCACGGCGAACCAGGTAGTCGGCCAGGTCGGTAGCGGTGGAGAAACCGCGCAGGGCCGCTTCACGCATGATGGCGTGCTTGGGCTTGATCGCCGGGATCATGTCAGCGAAGGCCCGCAGCGAGTCGCGCAGGGTGTCGGCGGCGTCGAACAGCGGTTCCTTGTCCTCCTGGTTGTCCTTGTTGTAGGCCAGCGGTTGGCCTTTCATCAGGGTCAGCAGGCCGGTCAGGGCGCCGAACACGCGGCCGCTCTTGCCGCGTACCAGCTCTGGCACGTCCGGGTTCTTTTTCTGCGGCATGATCGAGCTGCCGGTGCAGAAGCGGTCCGGAAGGTCGATGAACTGGAACTGTGCGCTGGTCCACAGCACCAGCTCTTCGGAGAAGCGCGAAAGGTGCATCATCGCCACGCTGGCCGCAGCGCAGAATTCGATGGCGAAGTCACGGTCCGACACGCCGTCCAGCGAGTTGCCGGCCACGGCTTCAAAGCCCAGCAGCTTGCAGGTCAGTTCGCGATCGATCGGGTAAGTGGTGCCGGCCAGTGCGGCGCTGCCCAGAGGCATGCGGTTGGTGCGCTTGCGGCAGTCGACCAGGCGCTCATAGTCGCGGCTGAGCATTTCGAACCAGGCTAGCAGGTGGTGGCCAAAGGTGACTGGCTGCGCCGTCTGCAGGTGGGTGAAACCAGGCATGATGGTTTCGGCTTCACGCTCTGCCTGCTCCAGCAGGCCCTGCTGCAGGCGAGTGATTTCAGCCAGGATCAGGTCGATCTCGTCGCGCAGCCAAAGGCGGATGTCGGTGGCCACCTGGTCGTTGCGGCTACGGCCGGTGTGCAGCTTCTTGCCGGTGATGCCGATGCGGTCGGTCAGGCGTGCTTCGATGTTCATGTGCACGTCTTCGAGGTCGACACGCCAGTCGAAGTTGCCGGCTTCAATCTCGCCCTGGATGGTTTTCAGACCATCGATGATGGTGTCGCGCTCGGCATCACTGAGCACGCCGACCTGCGCCAGCATGGTGGCATGGGCGATCGAACCCATGATGTCGTGACGGTACAGGCGCTTGTCGAAATCTACCGAGGCGGTGAAACGGGCGACGAAGGCGTCGACGGGCTCACTGAAGCGGCCGCCCCAGGACTGATTGGTCTTGTCGGTGCTCATGGATTCACTCATTGCAGGCGTGAACGAAAAAGTGGCGTCGATGATAGCAGGGTTGGGCTGGCTGCCGCAGGGCGCCGGTCGAGAGAAATACCCGGAAGATCGCAGAGAAGGATTTCAAGGAATGAACGGCAGTGTTCCACGGACCGTCTACAGTTGGACAAAGGACTGGCAGTGAATCTGCCGGGCCGAGTGAATCTTTGGCCATCGCACCGGTCTAGAGCGTGACCGCAGTGTCGCTCGAACCACACCTGTCTACGCTATACCTGTGCGAGACTCATTCAGGAATCCAGCGCAATTATGAATGTCCTGATCGTTGATGACGAACCTCAAGGCCGTGAACGCCTCAGCCGGCTGCTCGGCGAACTGGAGGGTTACACTGTGCTGGAGCCCAGCGCCACCAACGGCGATGAGGCCTTGGCGCTGATTGAAAGCCTCAAGCCCGATGTGGTCCTGCTGGACATCGGCATGCCAGGCCTGGATGGCCTGCAGGTGGCCGCTCGCCTGTGCGAGCGCGAGACGCCGCCAGCGGTGGTGTTCTGCTCCGGGGATGATGAATACGGTGCAGAGGCATTCAAGGACAGTACCCTCAGCCATGTCACCAAGCCCTTCCAGGCCCAGGCCTTGCGCGATGCCTTGCGCAAGGCCGAAAAACCCAACCGCGCCCAACTGGCGGCACTTACCCGGCCGGCCAATGAAGGCGGTGGCCCACGCAGCCATATAAGCGCCCGCACGCGTAAAGGTATTGAACTGATCCCGTTACCCCAGGTGATCTATTTCATTGCCGACCACAAGTATGTGACTTTGCGTCACGAAGCCGGGGAGGTGCTGCTTGACGAGCCACTCAAAGCCCTGGAAGACGAATTTGGCGAACGCTTCGTGCGCATCCACCGCAATGCATTGGTCGCCCGCGAGCGCATCGAACGCTTGCAGCGCACCCCGCTGGGGCACTTTCAGCTGTATCTGAAAGGCCTGGACGGCGATGCCTTGACCGTCAGCCGTCGGCATGTGGCTGGTGTGCGCAAGATGATGCAGACCCTCTGAGGCCCTCGGATCCGGGCCGCTCCTGCACCTGGCTGCGTATGACCTGTTGATCCGTATCTGCAAGCGATACCGGCGATGCTGTTATCATCGGCGGTATTTCTCTGGATCGGGGCGTTTCATGTCCACTCGCGAAATCCGCATTGCCACCCGTAAAAGTGCTTTGGCCCTGTGGCAGGCCGAATACGTCAAGGCCCGCCTCGAGCAGGCCCACGCCGGTCTGCAGGTGACCCTGGTACCCATGGTCAGCCGTGGTGACAAGTTGCTCGACGCGCCGCTGGCAAAAATCGGCGGGAAGGGGCTGTTCGTCAAGGAACTGGAAACCGCGCTGTTGGACAACGAAGCCGACATCGCCGTGCATTCGATGAAAGACGTGCCCATGGACTTCCCTGAGGGCTTGGGCCTGTACTGCATCTGCGAGCGTGAAGACCCGCGTGATGCCTTCGTTTCCAATACCTTTGACAGCCTCGAAGCGCTGCCTGCCGGCAGCATCGTCGGCACCTCAAGCCTGCGCCGTCAAGCCCAGTTACTGGCGCGCCGCCCGGATCTGCAAATCCGTTTTCTGCGCGGCAACGTCAACACCCGCCTGGCGAAGCTGGATGCCGGCGAGTACGACGCCATCATCCTCGCCGCCGCGGGCCTGATCCGTCTGGGCTTCGAAGATCGCATCACCTCCACCATCAGCGTCGATGACAGCCTGCCGGCAGGTGGTCAGGGCGCGGTGGGCATCGAGTGCCGCAGTGCCGACGTTGAGATCCATGCACTGCTGGCGCCGCTGCACCATGTTGACACCGCTGACAGGGTAATGGCCGAGCGCGCGCTGAACAAACGCCTGAATGGTGGCTGCCAAGTGCCGATTGCCTGTTACGCGGTACTTGAAGGTGACCAGTTGTGGCTGCGTGGCCTGGTCGGCCAGCCTAGTGGCGGGACCTTGCTGGTGGCCGATGCCCGTGCCCCCCGTACAGCTGCCGAGCCCTTGGGCGTACAGGTGGCCGAAGAGCTGCTGGCTCAGGGCGCCGAGGCCATTCTCAAGGAAGTCTACGGCGAGGCCGGCCATCCGTGAGCCAATGGCGCCTGTTGCTGACCCGGCCTGCCGAGGACTGCGCGGCGCTGGCGCAAAGCCTGGCGGCAGCGGGAGTGGGCAGCAGTTGCCTGCCACTGCTGGCGATTGAACCCATTATCGTGCAAGCCCCGCAGCGACGGTCGCTGGAAGGCTTGCATGACTTCCAGGCGATCATTGTGGTCAGCAAGCCGGCCGCCCGGCTGTTGCTTGAACATCTGGCCGAGAGCAGTATCCAGCCTCCACAGCGAGGCTGGTTCACCGTGGGCGAGGCAACGGCTGGGGTGCTGCAGGGTGCTGGGCTGGAGGTAAGCTCTCCGCCGCGTGGCGATGACAGCGAAGCCTTGCTGGCGCTGCCGGCCCTGCGCCAGGCCGTTTCCGTGCCGGCACCGCGTGTCTTGATCGTTCGCGGCGTCGGAGGTCGCGAACTGCTGGCAGAGCGTCTTGCAGAGCAAGGTGCTAGTGTCGAATATCTGGAACTGTATCGTCGCTGCCTGCCGGCCTACCCGGCGGGTACGCTGATGCGCTGCATTGAAGCGGAACGCCTCAATGGCCTGGTGGTCAGCAGTGGGCAGGGTTTTGAACATTTGCAGCAGATGGCCGGTGCCGATTGGCTGCGGTTGGCCCAGTTGCCGCTGTTCGTGCCCAGCCCGCGGGTCGCCGAGCAGGCCAAGGCCGCCGGGGCCCAACAGGTTGTGGATTGCCGTGGCGCCAGTGCCACGGCCTTGCTGGCAGCCGTGCAGCGTAGCGCTGCACCTGCCTCTTAAGGCGCTAAGCTGAATGCGGTGCGCCCCCATGCAAAGGATGGATACGTGAGCGAGACTGTCTTGTCCAATAACGATCAACCGTCGGCACAGGCGCCTGCGGAACCCGTTACCACCCCACCTGCCAAACGCTCCGGCAGTGGCCTGGCAGCGCTGGCCTTGCTGCTTGGTGCGGCCGGGGTGGCGGTAGGTGGGTGGGGTGTCTGGCAGGTGCGTCAACTGCAGGGCAGTGAGTTCAACCAGGGCCAGCACATCGAGGCGCTGAATCAGCGCGCCGAGGCGCTGCAGCAACGTGAGCAGCAGATCAGTGCGCAACTGGCCAGTCTGCCAGCCGCCAGCGAGCTGGAAGACCGCCGGCGTCTGGTAGCCCAGCTACAGGGCGACCAGCAGCGTCTCAGTCAGCGCCTGGAAACCGTGCTGGGAGAAAGCCGCAAAGAGTGGCGCCTGGCCGAAGCCGAGCACCTGCTGCGCCTGGCTACCCTGCGCCTTTCAGCGTTGCAGGACATCACCAGTGCCAAAGCCCTGGTCGAAGGCGCCGACGAGATCCTGCGCGAGCAGAGCGACCCGGGTGCCTTCGCCGCCCGCGAGCAACTGGCACGCAGCCTGGCCATGCTCAACAGCACTGAGCAACCCGACCGAACCGGCCTGTTCTTGAAACTGGCTGCCCAGCGTGAGCTGGTACAGCAGCTGAGCGCCCAGTCACCCGAGTTCGACAGCAACGCCGATGCGCTTGGTGCCCTGACCGCCGACGGTGATGGAGCCAGCAGGCTGTCGCAATGGTGGGCAGAAATATCCAAGTACTTCCAGATCGACTTCAACGCCGATGAAAACGTGCGTCCGTTGCTGGCCGGGCAGCAGTTGAACCAGCTGCGCCTGGCCCTGAGCCTGACTATCGAGCAGGCCCAGTGGGCGGCGCTCAATGGCGATGCCAAGGTTTACACGCAGGCGCTGGACGACGCCCGCAGCGTACTGCTGGCCAACTTCAACGCAGACAACCCGCAAAGCAAGGCCATGCTCGACAGCCTCAATGCCTTGGCTGATCAGCCGGTGTCGGTGGTTACCCCTGACCTGAGTGAAAGCCTGGCGGCAGTGCAGGCCTATATTCAGCGTCGTCACCTGCCGACCGAGGCTGAAGGGGGCAAGCCATGAAGCGTGTCTACCTGTTGGCCGTGCTTGCGATCGTGGTTGCAGCGGCACTGGGCATCGCGGTCGCCAAGCACAGCGGCTATGTACTGATTTCCTATGGTGGCTTCCGCTACCAGTCGGGGCTATGGGCAGCCTTGGCCGGTGTTTTGGCGGTCGTCCTGTTGCTGTGGTTGCTGCGCTATCTGGTCGGCCTGGTGCTGACTTCCAGTGGTGTGGTCAACCCGTGGTCACGGCGTAACCGCAGCCGGCGTATCCGCCTGGCGATCGAACAGGGCCAGCTTGATCTCGCCGAAGGCCGCTGGGCCAGTGCCCAACGGCACTTGCACCGTGCCGCCGAGGCTGAGCGCCAACCGTTGTTGTACTACCTTGGTGCCGCGCGCGCGGCCAACGAGCAAGGCCGCACCGAAGACAGCGACAACCTGCTGGAGCGTGCCCTGGAGCGCCAGCCACAAGCGGAGCTGGCCATTGCCCTGACCCATGCCCAACTGCAGATGGACCGAGGCGAAAGCGATGGAGCCCTGGAAACCCTGCTGGCCATGCAGGAACGCCACCCGCACAACGGCCAGGTGCTGCGCTTGCTGCAAAGCCTGTACCTGGAGCGCGGCGACTGGTCTGCACTGATTCGTCTGCTGCCAGACCTGCGCAAGGGCAAGGTGCTGCCGGCCGCCGAGCTGGCTGCTCTGGAACAACGTGCCTGGGGCCAGAACCTGAGCCTGGCTACCACCCGTGGCGAAGACGCGCAAAGTGCACGTCAATCCTTGGAGCGCGCCTGGCAGCAGCTGACCGCAGCCCAGCGCCAGGAGCCACAACTGGTGCTGGCGTACGCCGAGCAGTTGCGCCAGGTAGGTGCCCAGAACGAGGCCGAACAAGTGCTGCGTACTGCCCTCAAGCGCGACTACGAAAGCCACCTGGCCCGCCTTTACGGCCTGGTGCGTGGTGATGACCCGGCGCGTCAGCTGCAAACCGCTGAAGGTTGGCTCAAGGCTCACCCGCAAGACGCCAGCCTGCTGCTGACCCTGGGCCGTCTGAGCCTGCAGAACCGCCTGTGGGGCAAGGCGCGTGACTACCTGGAAAGCAGCCTGCGTATGGAGCGCAACCCCGAGGCCTGTGCTGAGCTGGCCCGCCTGCTCGCTGGGCTGGGCGAGACCGAGCGCAGCAACCAGCTATTCCAGGAGGGCCTTGGCCTGCTGGACGAACGCCTGCTGGCGCTGCCTTTGCCAGAAGGCGTACGCGCCTGACCCACCCTAAGGCCCGCGCCAAGGTGCGGGCTTTGGGGGCAGGTAATTTATCTTTTGCTGTCAGTTAGATCTGAAGTCCATTTCTTCCGTCGCCTCCTACCGCATATCTAGAAATTTCCTACGCGATTCAGCGACTTGTCGTTGCTGTCGTGCCTTGAAACAAAGCGTGTCTTTCCTCTACCGTTTCAAGCCCCTACTTTTTCCCCGGGACCTTCACTGCCCATGCTGCCGGCCCGTTTGCGCACCTTTTTTCTTCCTGCCTGCCTGCTCGCACTGGCGGTACTGGTTGCGTCTTTCCGTCTGGAAAACACAGTGGGGCTGAAGCCGTGCCCATTGTGCCTCAGCCAACGGTTGCTGCTTGGCGTGTACGCGCTGCTGTGCTTCGCAGCCGTGCTGCAGGCGCCGGGCACGCAGGGCATCCTTCGTTACGCTCGGCTGGCGCTGGGCTGCTCGCTGGCCGGCGCATTGCTGGCCGCTCGGCATGTCTGGTTGCAGGGTGCTGAGGGAGGAAATGAAGTATGCCCGGTGCCGATCGGGCGCGTGTTCGCGCACTCCTGGGGTGAGGCGGCACGGCAACTGTTGCTGGGTGGCCCGGATTGCCGTTCGCTTGCCTGGAGCTTTCTTGATCTGACACTGCCGGAATGGAGCCTGTTGGCCTTCCTGCTGCTGGCGGTTCTGCCCTTGAGTTGCCTGCTGGCGTATCGTTTCCGCACCCTGGCAAGAACATGACCTGGCGCAAGGTTGCGCCATTAGCGCGACCAATGGTGATGTAACAGGGTATTAAACGCTTGTATGAACTTTGTGTGCTGCGTACCTTGAAGGGCAGCACGCGCGGGAATAATCTCCCAGCACGCATACCGGAAAAACAACTGCTCGATGCCGTCCTGCTGATGTCACCTTTGTGCTGCGCGGTAGTAGTACGAGGTGCAGCGGCATCTACCCAGAAGGGAAGAGATCGCCATGCTCGATAGTTGTCAGAACGCCCAGGAACGCTGGGGTGGGGTTCACAAGCTGATCGACCGTTGGCTGGAGGAGCGCCAGGAACTGGTGCAAGCTTTTCGCGCCCTGCGCGATGTGAAGCCAGCCTTCGCCGACAAGGACACCAACGGGGACTTTTGCTCACTTCTGGTCGACTACGTTTCGGCGTGGCACTTCGAAGTCTGCGAGCAACTGGTCAGCGAGGCCAAGGCGTTCGGAGACGAGAAGGCGCTGAAGCTGGCCGAAGAGATCAACCCACGGATCAACGACAGCACTCAGATCGCACTGGCCTTCAATGACCATTGCGCCAAAGGGGAGTGCAAGGACACCGAACGCTTTGCCGAGAAGCTGGCCAAGTTGGGCGGGCTGTTGCATGAGCGCTTCGAGCTCGAAGACTGCCTGATCGAAGTGCTGCACAACGCGCACAAGGAAGAGGGTGCAGTGCAAGCCTGAAGGTTGGCGTCAGTCGCCAACCGCCAGCAGTTCGATCTCGAATACCAAGGGGGTGTAGGGTGCAATCAGGTCTCCCGCCCCCTCGGCGCCATAGGCTTGCGCAGAAGGAATCACCAGGCGCCATTTGGCGCCAGCGTGCATTTTCGGCAAGGCGACCTGCCAGCCTTCGATAACCGAATCCAGGTTGAACCATTGGGGTGTCTGGTTCTGGTCGAATATCGAGCCATCCGGCAATCTGCCCACGTAGCGCACCTGCACTTTGCTGCCTGCTTTCGGCTGAGCACCCGTGCCTGCCTGCAGTTCGCTGTACAGCACACCTTCCGTTAGTTCGTGCACCCCATAACGCCCACGTTCATTAGCCATGAAACGCGTTTCGGCGGCCTGCAGCTGTTGCACAGCGGCGTTACCTTCCTGGGTTTCATGCTGCTGGAGCACCGCCTGCATGTGTGCCTTGTCGAGCTTGAGGGGTTGCCCCTGATAGGACTGTTTCAGGCCTTCGACCAGTGCATCCAGTTGCAAGCCCGGCATCTCCTGGCGCAGGCGTTCACCCAGGCTGGCACCCAGGCTGTAGGCCAAATCGTGGTCGTCGTTGTCGGCCAAGGCGAGGGAGGCCATCAGGCATAAACCTAAAACAAGATATCGAGGCAACGCCTGACTCCCAAATGCCAGCAATGATTAATTCAGCAACTACACTTTCACGCAGCTGCAAGATAACAACTTTGCCCAGGCATGCAACGCGGCGTAAATGTTACGGTCAACATGCCCTAGCGGCGGTAGCAGCAGAAGCATAGTATGAGCCGCAATCTCGTCAGCCAGGAGGTAAACCATGTCGGCCAAAAAGAAGCCAGTAAGTACGCCGTTACACCTGCTCCAGCAACTTTCGGGCAGCTTGCTCGAGCACTTGGAAGAGGCCTGCTCGCAAGCGCTGGCTGATGCGGAAAAACTGCTGGCGAAGTTGGAAAAGCAGCGTGGCAAGGCACAGGAAAAACTGCACAACGGTCGCCTGAAACTGCAAGACGCGGCCAAGGCAGGTAAAGCCAAGGCGCAAACCAAGGCGCAAAAAGCCATCGGTGAACTTGAGGAACTGCTCGATTCTCTCAAGGAACGTCAAACCCAGACTCGCTCTTACATTCAGCAACTCAAACGCGATGCACAGGACAGTCTCAAGCTGGCCCAGGGTGTAGGCAAGGTACGCGAAGCTGCAGCCAAGGCCCTTGATCAGCGTGCAGCCAAACCGGCTGCCAGGGCGACCGCTGCAGCCAAGTCTACGGCCAAACCAGTTGCCAGGGCGACCGCTGCCGCCAAGCCTGCGGCCAAACCAGCTGCCAAGTCGACCGCTGCCGCCAAGCCTGCGGCCAAACCGGCTGCCAGGGCGACCGCTGCCGCCAAGCCTGCGGCCAAACCAGCTGCCAAGTCGACCGCAGCAGCCAAACCTGCGGCCAAGCCAGCTGCCAGGGCGACCGCTGCCGCCAAGCCTGCGGCCAAACCGGCTGCCAAGTCGACCGCTGCAGCCAAACCTGTGGCCAAGCCAGCTGCCAGGGCGACCGCTGCCGCCAAGCCAGCGGCCAAACCAGCTGCCAAGTCGACCGCCGCAGCCAAACCTGCGGCCAAGCCAGCCGCAAAACCAGCTGCCGCCAAGGCACCTGCACGCACGGCCGTCAAACCTGCCGACGCCAAAGCTGCTACGCCAGCCGCCGCCACCAACTCGGAGAGTCCGGCCCCGGCAGCACCGTCTGCACCTTTGAGCAGTCCGGCTCAGGCACCTTCGGCGTCCTGAAGCGCAGCGGCCGCGACGCGCAACTGAACTAGCGCGTCATGATGTAGAGCCTGGTCCGGTGCCAGCCGGGCCAGCCAGTCATCCGCGGGCTCATGGGAGCCCGCGGGCCACTGTCGCGAGCGCTCCTGCAAGCGCTCCAGCAGAGTTTTTTCTGCCCGCAATTCCAACCCTTTCACCTGTTCACGCAACGCCGCCAGTTGTGCATCATCCGATGCTTTCGCTCGCCATTGCTGGCGCAGGCTGCGTAGTGGGGCGACCACTTCACGTTGCCAGGGCTCGGCAAGTTCTTGCAGTGCTTGCGCGCGTTCGCCCAGTACGGCCACGCCACGTGCTTGCAGCCAAGTTGCGCACAGCAGCAGGCAGACATCACCGCCCAGTGCCTGCAGTTCAAGGCAGGCGGCTTGCACGCCGGGCCTGGCATACAGGGTCAGGGCGTAATTCCACAGGTCGGTGTGCATGGTTCCACTCGCGCTATGGGCCGAGGAAGCTGGTAGACTCCGCGACCATCATGATCAGACTATCCAACCTCACTTTACAGCGTGGTCCGCAGCGCTTGCTAGAAGGCGCCGAGATGACCCTGCACGCCGGTCACAAGGCCGGCCTGATCGGCGCCAACGGCGCCGGAAAATCCAGCCTGTTCGCCTTGCTGCGCGGTGAGCTGTCGCCCGATGCCGGTGACTGCCAACTGCCCGGCGACTGGCGCATCGCCCATATGCGCCAAGAGGTCGACACCCTCGATCGCCTGGCTGTGGACTATGTGCTTGATGGCGACGTGCGCCTGCGCAAGGTCCAGGCCGAATTGGCCGCGGCCGAGCAGGCCCACGACGGCACCGTCCTGGCGCGCCTGCACAGTGAGCTGGAAAGCGCCGACGGCTATACCGCCGACGCCCGTGCGCGCAAGTTGCTGGCTGGGCTGGGCTTCACCAACGAGCAGATGGACCGCCGTGTCGGCGATTTCTCTGGTGGCTGGCGGATGCGCCTGAACCTGGCCCAGGCCCTGATGTGCCCATCCGACCTGTTGCTGCTCGACGAGCCCACCAACCACCTCGACCTCGACGCTATCCTGTGGCTGGAAGACTGGCTCAAGGGCTACCCCGGCACGTTGTTGCTGATCTCTCACGACCGTGACTTCCTCGATGCCGTGGTCGACCATGTGCTTCACGTCGAGCAGCGCAAGCTCAACTTGTACAAAGGCGGCTATACCGCCTTCGAGCGCACCCGTGCCGAGCGCCTGGCGCAGCAGCAGCAGGCCTACGAAAAGCAGCAGGCGCAGCGCGCGCACATGGAAAAGTACATTGCCCGCTTCAAGGCTCAGGCCACCAAGGCCCGTCAGGCGCAAAGCCGGATCAAGGCCTTGGAGCGCATGGAAGAGCTGTCGGCGGCGCATGTCGATTCGCCGTTCGACTTTGTCTTCCGTGAATCGCAGAAAATTTCCAGCCCGTTGCTGAGCCTTTCCGAAGGTTGCCTGGGTTATGGCGACAAGGCCATCCTCGACAAGGTCAAGCTGCAGCTCACCCCGGGTGCTCGTATTGGTCTGCTCGGGCCCAACGGCGCCGGCAAGTCGACCCTGATCAAGAACCTTGCAGGTGAGCTGGCGCCGTTGTCGGGCCGTCTGGTTCGAGGCGAGAACCTGGCTGTAGGCTACTTTGCCCAGCATCAGCTGGACTCGCTGGACGACAAGGCCAGCCCGCTGCTGCACCTGCAGCGCATCGCCCCTACCGAGCGTGAGCAGACGCTGCGCGACTTTCTCGGCGGCTTCGATTTCCACGGTGCCCGTTGCGACGAGCCGGTGGTGAACTTCTCCGGTGGCGAAAAGGCTCGCCTGGCACTTGCGCTGATTGCCTGGGAGCGGCCAAACCTGCTGCTGCTTGACGAACCGACCAACCACCTGGACCTGGAAATGCGTCTGGCACTGACCATGGCCTTGCAGGAGTTTGCCGGTGCCGTGGTGGTGGTATCCCACGATCGTCATTTGCTCAAGAGCACCACGGATGACTTCCTGCTGGTGGCCGACGGCAAGGTCGACACCTTCGACGGTGACCTGGAAGACTACAGCCGCTGGCTGGTCGAGTACCGCCAGCGCAGCGCGCCGGCCAGTACTGCACCGGCCAACCCGGACAAGACCGACAAGAAAGCCCAGCGCCAGGCTGCCGCAGCCTTGCGCCAGCAGTTGGCACCGCACAAGAAGGCTGCCGACAAGCTGGAAGCCGAGCTTAACCAGGTGCACGCACAATTGGCCGAGATCGAGACCGCGCTGGGTGATGGTGGCCTTTACGACGCGGCGCGCAAGGACGAGTTGCGCGACCTGTTGGCGCGCCAGACCCGGCTCAAGCAACGCGAAGGCGAACTGGAAGAGGCCTGGATGGAAGCGCTGGAAACCCTTGAAAGCATGCAGGCCGAACTCGAGGCCTTGTCCTGATGGAGGAACTGCGTTCGCTGCTGCCAGGGCAATGGATGGACACCTTCTGGCTGGGCTTGCAGATCCTCTTGATCCTGGTAGCGGCGTTCATCCTGCAGCGTATCGTCGCCCGTGGGCTTGGCCGACTCGGCCAGCGTTACCCGTTGCCGCCGGAGTTGCTGGTGCCCGTTCGCGGTGGCCTGCGCTGGCTGATCATGGGCAGCGCGCTGCTGTTCGTGCTGGAGCGCCTGGGTGTTTCGGCGACTGTGTTGTGGACAGCACTTTCCGGCTTCGTCGCGGTAGCGGCGGTGGCCTTCTTCGCCATGTGGAGCGTGCTGTCCAACCTGTTGTGCGCGGTGTTGATCTTCACGGTTGGGCCGTTTCGCATCGGCGATGTGGTCGAGCTGGTCGACACCCTCGACAAGCCCGGCGTGAAAGGCCGGGTGATCGCCATCAACCTGCTGTTCACCACGCTGCTGGAAATGCCCGAAGCGGGTGGGGCGCTTGTGCAGGTGCCCAATAGCCAGTTCTTCCAGAAGTCGGTACGACGCTGGCGCGGGGCCGAAGTACAGGCCCTGCACAAAGAAACAGCTGCCGAAGCTGACTGAACCTGTACTGGCCCCTTCGCGGGCGCGCCCGCTCCCACAGGTATCCCACCGTCTGAAGATGCACTGGGCGTGGGAGCGGGCGTGCCCGCGAAGAAGTCAGGTCAGACACCACAAATCCATCAGAAATCACTGGTTATTTTTTCGCCAAAACCTTAGCTTAACGTTTTGCAACAAATGTTCGAGCGAGGTGTGTGATGTCGATGGAAGTATGGTTGGGCTTCTTTGCTGCCTGCTGGGTGATCAGCCTTTCACCTGGTGCCGGGGCGATTGCCTCGATGTCCAGCGGCCTGCAATACGGCTTCTGGCGTGGTTACTGGAACGCCTTGGGCCTGCAGCTGGGCCTGATCATGCAGATCGCCATCATCGCCGCCGGCGTCGGTGCCATCCTGGCCGCCTCGGCCACGGCGTTCCAGGTCATCAAGTGGTTTGGCGTCGCCTACCTGGTGTACCTGGCCTACAAGCAATGGCGTGCACTGCCGATGGACATGAGCGATGAATCAGGCGTGCGCCCGATCGGCAAGCCGCTGAGCCTGGTGTTCCGTGGTTTCCTGGTCAACGTCAGCAACCCCAAGGCGCTGGTGTTCATGCTGGCGGTGCTGCCGCAGTTCCTTAACCCGCATGCGCCGCTGCTGCCGCAATATGTGGCGATCACCGTGACCATGGTCACTGTCGACCTGCTGGTGATGGCGGGGTACACCGGGTTGGCTTCGCATGTGTTGCGCATGTTGCGCACACCCAAACAGCAGAAGCGTTTGAACCGCACTTTTGCCGGGTTGTTCATTGGTGCGGCCACCTTCCTCGCTACCTTGCGCCGTGCGCCGGTCTGACAGGCCGTATACGGGCCAATCGCGGAGCCCGCGATTGGCCCATCCCTATTTCTCCTTGCCAACCAACCCTTTCAGCAAATCTATCGGCAGCGGGAAGACGATGGTCGAGCTCTTGTCACCGGCAATCGTCCCCAGCGTCTGCATATAGCGCAACTGCATCGCCCCCGGCTCCTTGCTCAGCATTTGCGCGGCCTGCATCAGTTTTTCCGACGCCTGCAGTTCACCCTCGGCATGAATCACCTTGGCCCGACGTTCGCGCTCGGCCTCGGCCTGGCGGGCGATGGCGCGCACCATCGACTCGTTCAGGTCAACGTGCTTGATCTCGACGTTGGCCACCTTGATGCCCCAGGCATCCGTCTGTGCATCCAGCACCTGGCGGATGTCCAGATTCAGTTGCTCGCGTTCGGCCAACAGCTCATCCAGTTCGTGCTTGCCCAGCACCGCTCGCAGGGTCGTCTGGGCCAACTGGCTGGTCGCCACCAGAAAATCCTCGACCTGAATGATCGCTTTCTGCGGGTCGAGCACGCGAAAGTACAGCACTGCATTGACCTTGACCGAAACGTTGTCGCGGGTGATCACATCCTGCGGCGGCACATCCAGTACCACTGTACGCAGGTCGACCCGTACCATTTGCTGAATCACCGGGATCACCAGGATAAGCCCCGGCCCTTTGACCTGCCAGAAGCGCCCCAGCTGGAACACCACGCCGCGCTCGTATTCGCGCAGGATGCGAAACGCCGACAGTACCAGCATGGCCAGCACGATCAGCACAGCGCCGAAACCGAATTGCATGAACATGGTCATTCTCCTTGCGTCGCAGGGGCGGCGGCGCTCACTTCCAGCATCACGCCATGGCGCGCGGTCACCCGTACGTTCTGGCCAGTTTGCAGCGGCGTTGCGCACCGCGCTTGCCATGGCTCGCCCTGAGCCAGCACGACGCCACAGAATGGGTCGCTTGCCATCACCTGGGTGACGGTGACCAGGCTGCCGACCAGGCCGGCGTCGCCACTGACCAGTGCCCGTTGGCGGGCCTTGAGAGCCATGCCCAGTACGCCACCGATCAGTAATGCCGAGAGCAGCGCCAGGGTGCCGATCAAGGCCAGAGGGATGCCGAAACCGGGAGCGTCGGTGTCGATCAGGATCAACGCGCCGACCACAAAGGCAACGATGCCGCCGAAGCCGACCACGCCGAAACTGGGCAAGAAGGCTTCGGCGATCATGAAGGTAATGCCAAGCAGGATCAGCGCCACCCCGGCGAAACTCACCGGCAATAGCTGCAGCGCATACAGCGCCAGCAGCAGGCAGATACCTCCGACCACACCACCCACCGCAGAACCGGGGTTCATGAATTCGAACAACAGGCCGTAAACGCCGATCATGATCAGGATCAGTGCCACGCTGGGGTTGGTGATCACTGCCAGAATCCGTGTGCGCCAGTCCGGCAGATGCTCGATCACGCTGGCGCCTGCGGTCTGCAACTGGCGTGGCTGGCCGGCCACCTGGAGCGTTTTGCCGTCGAGCTTGCGCAGCAGGTCAGGCAGGTCATCGGCTACCTGATCGATCACGTTCAGCCGCAAGGCCTCGCTGGCGGACAGGCTGACCGCCTCGCGCACGGCCTTCTCCGCCCAGTCGGCGTTGCGGCCGCGCATTTGCGCCAGGCCACGGATGTAAGCGGCGGCGTCGTTGACCTGTTTGCGTGCGAGGGCTTCATCGTCGCCGCCTTTGGCCTTGTCCTCATCGGGCGTGCCAGGCGGGCCGCCGGCCCGCACCGGTGTGGCAGCACCCAGATTGGTCCCGGGCGCCATCGCCGCAATATGGCTGGCGTAGAGAATATAGGTGCCGGCGCTGGCGGCGCGGGCTCCGCTGGGGGCAACGTAGCTGGCGACCGGTACAGGGCTGGCGAGAATAGCCTTGATCATCTGGCGCATGGCGCTGTCCAGCCCGCCCGGGGTATCCATGCGGATAACCACCAGTTGCGCGCCTTGTGCCTGGGCCTGGCCGAGGCTGCGTACCAGGTAGTCGGCGCTGGCCGGGCCGATGGCGTCGTCGATGCCCAGCACCCACACCGCGCCGGGCGCGGCCTGGCCACTTGGCGTGATGCCAAGCAACAGCAGCAGCAACAGCCAGCGCCAGCAGTGGGCGATCACCTGTCGTCACCTCATTTGCGCGTATTTACACAAGTTTAGCCCCGACCACTCGTACCCGGCCTAAAATTGAAAATTGGGGGGCGAAACCGGAGGTGCATCATGCGTATGGCAAAGACCCTGCAGGCCAGCCTGGACAAGGCCAACTGCGACTACGACATCATTCCCCACCCACATTCGGCCACCAGCCTGGAGTCAGCCCGTATGGCCGGCGTGCCCGCAGAGCGGGTCGCCAAGGCGGTGATGGTCGATGATCGTCACGGCAACTACATCATGGCCGTGCTACCGGCCAACCGGCATCTGGACATGGACAAGGTGCGTATGTCCGGGGCCTGGCATCTGACCCGTGAAAGCGGTCTGCCGAGCCTGTTCAATGACTGCGAGCGCGGTGCCGTGCCGGCCCTTGGCGATGCTTACCAGATAAAAATGCTGCTCGACCCGAGTCTCACCCGCCAAGGCGATGTCTACCTGGAGGCGGGTGACCACGATCACCTGATTCACATGAGCATGGAGCAGTACATGAAACTGGTGCCGCACGCCGAAGTGCGCGAGCTGTGCTGATGTTTTCAAACCAATGCCAGGCGGGCGTCGTGGACGGCTTGCCTGGCGCTCAGGAGGAACCATGGAAGCGCCGATCCATCCCTTTGCCGAGCTGTTCAAGCAGCTGGGCTTGCCCGACGATCCCAAGAGTATCGATCAGTTCATCACCAGCCATTCCCCGCTGAAGAACGAGATCAAGCTGGTGGATGCGCCGTTCTGGAACGACTCTCAGCGTGCATTTCTCAAGGACAGCATCATTGAAGATTCCGATTGGGCTGTGCCCTTCGATCAACTCAACGAAGCATTGCGCCGCCCCCGAAAATAAAGCGCCGAGTGGCACCTGACGAGTGATCGGCCGTTGCTATGCTCAGGAAAACAATAAGGGGATAGCGCGATGAAAGATCCCTACGCACCAGGTTTCTGGTGTTCCGTGACGATCCTGGGCACTCTGACGGCCAGTTACTTCTATGGCATCAGGCAGAC
This sequence comes from Pseudomonas sp. zjy_15, assembly GCF_043101865.1. NCBI lineage: Bacteria > Pseudomonadati > Pseudomonadota > Gammaproteobacteria > Pseudomonadales > Pseudomonadaceae > Pseudomonas > Pseudomonas sp. zjy_15. Next base: position 167,539 of record NZ_JBICII010000030.1, on the reverse strand, counting down.
GCAACAGATGACCCAGGCGGTGCATTTCCTGTATGCCGCTGCCGCGGTCACTGTGGCGGTTGCACTGGTGGCGCTGACATGGATCGCCTGGCAGCAGCTGCGCCTGAACAAGCGCGAAGTGGTGCAGGGGCGAACGTTGCTGACCATCTGGAACACCAAGGTTGCACTACGCCGCGTCGAGACGGTTTTCGACCGCTATTTCTGGGGCAGCTACTGGCATTCGGGGCGTACTTTCGAAGAGGTCATGGGCGAGCTCAGGGGTACACCGCTGGAGCAGAGCCTGGATGCGCTTAAGCGCCAGTGCCGGGTGCTCGACCGCGAAATCCATGACCGCCAACACCACTGGCTGGCCAATGCTCGCGACCTGTCCAGCGTGGCCCAGGCGATGGCCCGTGAACGCTACCAGCTGGACCTCGGTGAGCCGACGCACAGCGGGCACGGCAATACGGCAGTGCTCAACCGTGACCTGGAAGTGCTGGTGTACACCTGGTCGGCGCGCTTGCGTAGCTTCGACCATCAGCTGGACGAGCTGGAGCGCGCCTACCATTGAGGCGCTTCATTCGCCGCGGATGTACTGCTCCATTTGCTTGATCAGGCTGGCCTGTTCGGCGATGGTTTCCTTGACCAGGTCACCGATCGACAGCAGGCCGAGCAATCTGCCGTTTTCGACCACCGGCAGGTGACGCAGGTGGCGGTCGGTCATCAGGTTCATGCAGAAATCGAGCTTTTGCTTGGGGGCCACGGTGACCACCGGTTCACTCATTATTTCGCGCACCGGCGTGGCCGCGGAAGAGCGGCCCTTGAGGACCAGTTTGCGCGCATAGTCCCGTTCGCTGACGATACCCACTACCTGGCCACCCTCGACGACAGGCAGCGCACCGACGTTTTTCTCCGCCAGCATTTTCAGGGCGTCGAGCACCGAGTCATCCGGGCCGATGGTGTAGACGGTCTGGTGCTGGGACTTGGTCTTGAGGATTTGTTCGACGGTCTTCATACGGGCCTCTGCGGGTGAAAAAAGCACTGTCTCGGAGTAACTAAAGCATCCGGTACGGCGCTCTGCACGGCAATGCAGGAAACGGCATGGAGGCGATTGAAAAACGTCATTGCTGTTCGCTTGTAGCGGCCTTTTCGCGGCTAAAGCCGCGAAGAGGCCGTACTGCCCATCAAAGCTTCGGCATCTGCCCGATCCGCGCCACCATCTCGCTCACTATCTGCAGGTCCAGCATGAACTGTTCCACGGTCTTGAACTCGTTGTCGTTGTGCCCGGTGTACTTCACGTCCGGCATCGCCAGGCCAAATTGCACACCGTTGGGAAGATCGTGCACCGAAGTCGCGCCGGCCGAGGTACCGAACTCATGCTTCATACCCAGGTTCTCGGTGGCCACGGCGAGCAGGGCCTGGACCCATTCGCCTTCAGGGTTACGGTACATCGGTTCGTCCAGGCTGTAATCGAACGCCACCGAGGTGTTGCTTTGCCGGGTCCATTTGCCCAGTTTGTCGGCCAGTTCGTCTTTGATCGTGGCGATCGGCTTCCCCTTGGGAATGCGCAGGTTTACCGCCAGCTTCAAGCCTTTGTCATCCACCCCGACAAAGGTCAGCGAAGTGGTCAGCGGGCCCATGAACGGGTCCTTGAAGGCCACGCCGAGCTTGTTGCCCAGGTAGTCCAGGCCCCAGTTGTCGGCGGCATAGCGGGCAGCGTCGGTAAAGTGGTTGTGCTTGAGCGACACCTGCTGGCCGAGGCCATTGATGAAGTCGAGCATACGCGCCACCGGGTTGATGCCGGATTCCGGCTCCGAAGAGTGTGCGGAAACACCGGTCACGGTGAGCAAGACTTGCTTGCCGTCGGCCTTGGCGTCGATGCTGAAGTCGCCTCCATACTGCTTCACATATCTGGCGCCGGCTTGCTGCAGGTGCTTGGCCAGCTGTGCCGGGTTGTCAGAAATCAGGGTCGCTACCGAAGTTGTCGGGATCTGGTTGGTCGCCAGGCCACCGGTCAGGTTGACGATCTCGGCACCCTTGCCGCTGGCCGGGCGCTTGTTGAAGCTGGCCATGACCGTGCCGTAGCCTTTCTCGGCAATCACTACCGGGTAGCCGCCGTCGAGGGCCAGGTTGTAATCGGGCGTAGGGTTGCGCTCGAAGTAGTAGGGAATGGCATCACCGCTGGTTTCTTCGGTGGTGTCGATCAGCAGCTTGAACTGCCGGGCGAGCGGCAGGTTTTCGTCCTTGGCCACTTTCAGCGCGTACATCGCCACCACGATGCCGTTCTTGTCGTCCTCGGTGCCGCGGCCGTACATGCGGTCACCCACCAGGGTGACCTTGAACGGATCAAGGCGCGTACCATCGGCCAGCTTCCAGTTGTCCGGGTTGACCGGCACTACGTCAGCGTGGGCATGGATGCCGATCACTTCCTTCCCGCTGCCCAGCGAGATCTCGTACACCCGGTTGTCGATGTTACGGAAGGCCAGGCCGAAGCTGTCGGCCAAGGCCTTGATCCTGTCGGCGATCTTGAGGAATTCAGGGTTTTCGTACTGCGGAGTACCCTCGACGTCGAAGGTGGGGATGGCTACCAGTTCACGCAGGGTTTCGGTAGCGGCCTTGCCATACTTGATGCGGGTATACAGGCCGAGCAGGCGGTTGATCTCGTCTTGTTGCCCGGCGGCCAATGGCTTGTTGGCCAGGTAGGCGTCGACGGTTGCCTCGAGGTTGTCGGTCTTGCCCAGGTCGCTGCCTTTGAGCTTGCCGAGGAATTGCTTGAAGTCGCTTGGGTCGCTGCCGTCGAAGGCTTTGACGATAGCTGCGGACTGCTGTTGGGTGAGGTTGGCCTGGGCAGGCTGGGTGAACAGGCCGATGCTGGCCAGCAACAGGGTGGTGGCGGTGAGTTTTCTCAGGTGCATGGTTGTGCGCATTCCTTCGCCAATCATTGTTATGGGTTACCCGTTCGGAGAACGGGAAGACGCCCACGCTAACATCAATGACCCGTGGCACGGGAGTACCAGAAAGGTGACATGGCGCACAAACGAAAAAGCCCCGGGCTCAGGCCCAGGGCTTTCTTGATATGGCGCACTCGGCGGGATTCGAACCCACGACCCCTGCCTTCGGAGGGCAGTACTCTATCCAGCTGAGCTACGAGTGCAACGCGCACGCATGATACCCATCTGTATCGTTGACGTCCATCGCCTTGATCTTTAGCTGTTTTTACCGTGTTGGCTGTGCAGATCCCCGGGGTCGGATACACGACAATACTGATCAAACTGTCGGCCAGGGTGGAACCGGCCGTAACTGGACCCGCGTCAATGCCGTCGACTACGCTGCCGATGGCGACAGCATCATCGTTTCAGCCCGCCATCAAGGTGTGTTGAAAATTGGCCGTGACAGGCAGTGAAACGAACTTTGGCTTCGCCCCGCGTCCAGCCGCAGCATCGTCTACCCTTTAGCGGCCATTCTGCGGGCGATTTCGGATGGGCTGTTCAACCATTCGTTCTTTTTTTCGAACAGCCTATTGTCCAACACCCCAGCAGCCGCTTAGCATTCGTTTGAGATTTCAAACGCTCGATGCCCTGCCTTGGGCGCTTTTCAACAATCAACAATTCGGGAAGCCGACATGCAGCTCAAAGACGCTCAGTTGTTCCGCCAGCAAGCCTATATCAATGGTGAGTGGCTGGATGCGGACAACGGCCAGACCATCAAGGTGACCAACCCGGCCACCGGCGAAGTCATCGGTACCGTGCCGAAGATGGGCACCGCGGAAACTCGCCGTGCCATCGAAGCCGCCGACAAGGCCCTGCCGGCCTGGCGCGCCCTGACTGCGAAAGAGCGCTCGGCCAAGCTGCGTCGCTGGTTCGAACTGATGATCGAGAACCAGGACGACCTGGCTCGCCTGATGACCACCGAACAGGGCAAGCCGCTGGCCGAAGCCAAGGGCGAAATCGCCTACGCCGCCTCGTTCATCGAGTGGTTCGCCGAAGAAGCCAAGCGCATCTACGGTGACACCATCCCGGGCCACCAGCCAGACAAGCGCCTGATTGTCATCAAGCAGCCAATCGGCGTTACCGCGGCCATCACTCCGTGGAACTTCCCGGCCGCCATGATCACCCGTAAAGCCGGCCCGGCCCTGGCCGCTGGCTGCACCATGGTGCTCAAGCCGGCTTCGCAAACCCCTTACTCCGCTCTGGCCCTGGTCGAGCTGGCCCACCGTGCCGGCATCCCGGCTGGCGTGCTGAGTGTGGTTACCGGCAGCGCCGGCGAAGTGGGCGGCGAGCTGACTGGCAACTCCCTGGTACGCAAGCTGTCCTTCACCGGCTCGACCGAAATCGGTCGCCAGCTGATGGAAGAATGCGCCAAGGACATCAAGAAAGTTTCCCTGGAGCTGGGTGGCAACGCCCCGTTCATCGTGTTTGACGACGCCGACCTGGACAAGGCGGTCGAGGGCGCGATCATCTCCAAGTACCGTAACAACGGCCAGACTTGCGTTTGCGCCAACCGTATCTACGTGCAGGACGGCGTCTACGACGCGTTCGCCGAGAAGCTGGCCGCTGCAGTTGCCAAGCTGAAGATCGGTAACGGCCTGGAAGACGGCACCACCACTGGCCCGCTGATCGACGGCAAGGCTGTCGCCAAGGTCCAGGAGCACATCGAGGACGCTGTCAGCAAAGGTGCCAAGGTGCTGTCCGGTGGCAAGCTGATCGAAGGCAACTTCTTCGAGCCGACCATCCTGGTTGACGTACCGAAGACCGCTGCTGTCGCCAAGGAAGAGACGTTCGGCCCACTGGCACCGCTGTTCCGCTTCAAAGATGAAGCCGAAGTCATCGCCATGTCCAACGACACCGAGTTCGGCCTCGCCTCGTACTTCTACGCCCGTGACATGAGCCGTGTGTTCCGTGTCGCCGAAGCCCTGGAATACGGCATGGTGGGTATTAACACCGGCCTGATCTCCAACGAAGTGGCGCCGTTCGGTGGTATCAAGGCTTCGGGCCTGGGCCGCGAAGGTTCCAAGTACGGTATCGAGGACTACCTCGAAATCAAATACCTGTGCATCAGCGTCTGATCGCACGGTAAAGGCTTTACCTCTGCCAGCGGGGCGCGAGAGCGACGTCTCGCTGGCCTTTTTTACATTGCAGTACCTGGTGGCCAGGGCGTTCACGACAGTCGATCAACGAATACTGTTCGCGAGCACTCCCAGCCACCCCCGAATAAAAGCGCCATTCCTGACGGCGCAATGAGGGCATTATGAGCAAAACCAACGAATCCTTGATGCAACGTCGTGTAGCTGCCGTCCCACGTGGCGTCGGCCAGATCCACCCGATCTTCGTCGACACCGCGAAGAACTCGACCGTGATCGACGTTGAAGGCCGCGAACTGATCGACTTCGCCGGCGGCATCGCAGTACTGAACACCGGCCACCTGCACCCGAAAGTGGTTGCAGCCGTGCAAGAGCAGCTGACCAAGGTCAGCCACACCTGCTTCCAGGTGCTGGCTTACGAACCCTACGTAGAGCTGTGCGAAAAGATCAACAAGCTGGTCCCAGGCGACTTCGACAAGAAGACCCTGCTGGTCACCACCGGCTCCGAAGCCGTTGAAAACGCCGTCAAGATCGCTCGTGCTGCCACTGGCCGCGCTGGCGTCATCGCCTTCACCGGCGGTTATCACGGCCGTACCATGATGACCCTGGGCCTGACCGGCAAGGTCGTGCCGTACTCCGCTGGCATGGGCCTGATGCCAGGCGGCATCTTCCGCGCCCTGTTCCCGAGCGAACTGCACGGTATCAGCGTTGACGACGCCATCGCCTCGGTCGAGCGCATCTTCAAGAACGATGCCGAGCCGCGCGACATCGCCGCGATCATCCTCGAGCCAGTACAAGGCGAAGGTGGCTTCCTGCCTGCGCCGAAAGAGCTGATGAAACGCCTGCGCGCCCTGTGCGACCAGCACGGTATCCTGCTGATCGCCGACGAAGTACAAACTGGCGCTGGCCGTACCGGCACCTTCTTCGCCATGGAACAGATGGGCGTTGCGCCTGATCTGACCACCTTCGCCAAATCCATTGCTGGCGGCTTCCCGCTGGCCGGTGTGTGCGGCAAGGCCGAGTACATGGACGCCATCGCTCCAGGCGGCTTGGGCGGCACCTACGCCGGCTCGCCGATCGCTTGCGCCGCGGCCCTGGCCGTGATCGAAGTGTTCGAAGAGGAAAAACTGCTGGACCGCAGCAAGGCTGTGGGTGAGCGCCTGACCGCTGGCCTGCGCGAAATCCAGAAGAAGCACCCGATCATCGGCGACGTCCGTGGTCTGGGCTCGATGATTGCCGTCGAAGTCTTCGAGAAAGGCACTCACACCCCGAATGCTGCTGCTGTTGGCCAGGTTGTCGCCAAGGCTCGCGAAAAGGGTCTGATCCTGCTGTCTTGCGGCACCTACGGCAACGTCCTGCGTATCCTGGTTCCACTGACCGCCGAAGACGCGCTGCTGGACAAAGGCCTGGCCATCATCGAAGAGTGCTTCGCTGAAATCGCCTGATGTGACGTGCTTCAGAAAAAACCCGCCCAGGCGGGTTTTTTTTATGCCCAGCAAAGCCATGTGGCGCTATGGTTATCGAAGGACTGGCTTTGGAAGCTGCGACGGACTGTGTGTCAGGGTATTCAGGAGTAGTTGGCGATGAGCGCTGCAGCCCCCGCCCCACCAAACGTACTGATTGTCGAAGGCGATCCTTGGGTACGGGACATGCTCAGCGAGATGCTGCTCAGCGTGCGCTGTGACGCCCGCCTGCAGGTTTGCGCTGACGGCTCGCAGGCGTTCAGTGCCTTGTCCAGCAAGCCTGACCTGATCATCGCCGCCCGCGAGCTGGCCGGTGTCGATGGCCTCGACCTGCTGCGCGAGGTACGCGCCAAAGGGCCAGGGGTGCCGTTCATTCTCATGAGTAACCGCAATGACAGCGCCAGTGTGCGCGAAGCGCTGCCCTTGCACCCCACTGCTTACCTGAGCAAACCGTTGAACCTGGATAACCTGCGTAAGCGCCTGGAAGAGTTACTGCTGGGCGTTGGCGAGGAGGTTGCCTGCCCGGTACCGGCGTTGCAGGCGGGGGCCAGCCTGCCAGCCTACCTTGAGCAGCGCCGCGCCAGCGCCGATGGCGGGCCGCTGCTGGCCGATGTGCAGGTAGCGATCAATCGAGCGCTCAACCCCCAGGGCCTGAACCTCAGGGTGCTCGAAGAGGAGGTGTCTAACGACCCGCAAGTCACGGCGGTGCTGATCGCTGCCGCCAATAGTGCGGCACTGCACCGTGAAGCCCCGGTGCAGACGTTGCTGCAGGCCCTGAACAAGCTTGGCAGTACCCAAAGCATGAACCTGATCCTGGGTATGACTCTCAAGCGCAGCGCACGCCTCAGTGACCCGCTGCTGGCGGAGCACGCGACCCGTTACTGGGACCTGTCACTGCACACTGCCGAATATGGCCGCACCTTGGCGCGCATGCTCGAGCTGGACGAGGGGCGTTGTTATTGCGCGGGCTTGCTGCATTGCCTGGGCGACCTGGCGGTGTTGCGCTGCCTGCAAGAGTGGCGGTTGGCCGGGGGAGATCTGGACGAGCGCAATGTGCAGCAATCGCTGGAGGAGTTTGGTGCGGCGTTCGGCTCGGCGCTGCGTACTCGCTGGCGTTTGCCGCTGGCACTGCGCGAGTTGATCGCTGCGATCTACCAGTTGGGTGGTGGAGTTTACTCGCTGGAGATCCTGGCCATGAACCTGGCTGGGCAGTTGTCGCGGCTGCCGGCCGGGCAGGGGCTGGAGAAGGTGGCCAGCGGCAAGACGGCGCGCCTGCTCAAGCTTGGCCTGCCGGAGCTGAGCCGGCTGCGCAAGGTGGAGAGCCCGGAAGTAAAGCCGCAGGAAGAACCGCCAGCGGCTGAGGCCGAGGTTTCCAGCTGAGATTCCGGGGCCGCATTGCGGCCCTTCGCGGGCTTGCCCGCTCCTACAGGTGTGGCGCCGGGCCCGCGAAATGTGCGGTTTCTGTGGGAGCGGGCGAGCCCGCGAATACCGGCCAAAGCCGGTGCCCTACTCCGTGCCGCCTGATCAGCCGCGGACTATCTGGTTCTTGCCCTGGCGCTTGGCCCTGTACATTGCCGCATCGGCCCGCGCATACAGGCTGTCCAGTGTCACATCCTCATCGGTCAGCCCGGTCAGCCCCTGGCTCACAGTCACCCCGTACGTCTGCTGCCCATGGCTGAAGCTCAAGTGCTGAATCTGTCGCTGCAAGCGCTCGGCGATCTGCTCAGCGACCTGGGCGTTGCAGCCCGGAAAAACCGCCGCAAATTCTTCGCCGCCAATGCGCCCGAACAGGTCGCCCCGGCGTAGTACGGCCTTGCCGCTGTCGGCGATGTGTTGCAGCACCTGGTCGCCTTCCTGGTGGCCATAGCTGTCATTGATGCGTTTGAAGTCGTCGATATCCAGCAGCAGGAAAGCCAGCGGTGTACCGTCCTCGCGAGCACTGTCGAAGGCTTGCTGAGCACATTCGAAGAAGTGCCTGCGGTTACTGCTCTGGGTCAGCACGTCGGTGGTGGCCAGGCGCTGCAGTTCGCCTTCAAGCTGCTTCTTCTCGGTGATGTCTTCGGCGATACCGACAATGATTACCCGGTCGCTATCGTGCTGCTGGTTGATGTAGCACTTGTCGCTCAGCCAGCGTATTTGCCCGTCGGCATTGAGGATGCGGTACTCGCGGTCTTCCACCGCACCCTTGAGCAGGACCTGGGCCAGGCTACGCTCGGCGAACTCGAGGTCGTCGGGGTAGATGCTGTCACGCCATTCGTTGTAGTCAGCCAGCACCAGGCTGACCGGGCGGCCGAAGATGCGCTCGTAGGCTGGGCTCACGTACAGCACCTGACGGGTTTCCCAGTCGAAGGCCCAGAGCACAGCGTTGACGCTGTCGAGCAACGAGCTGAACAGCTGATCGCGCTCGCTCAGGCGGGCAACCTCGCCTTGGGCGTGGAGTAACGCCAGCAAGGTCTGGGCGGCTTCGGGAGGAGGGGTACCGGGAAATATCGTTGGAATGTTCTTGGCCATGTGCACGGAGCAGGTCTCAACGTGAAGGCGTGCGGCCAGCGTCCGGCCCGCCACGCAGGCGATATTCCAGATTCGAGTGGAGCGGTGGGGGCTAAGTTCCGAACGGCACGCCCCGCTGAGAGGCGTGCCGATCAACGGCGGTCAGGCGCCGGTCGGGCGCAGCGAGTAAGTCTTGAGTTGTGCTGCGAAGTCACGCAGTGCCTGGATGCCGCTGGTTTCGGCCTCGTGTACCCAGTCTTTCATGGCCGCCAGCATGTCGTGGCCGTTGGCGCTGGTGCGCGCCCAGATCTGCTGCAGGGCCAGGCGCTTTTCGTAGATGGTTTTCAGTGCCTGGCTGTGCGCGAGCATGGACTCGATGCGCACGTGGTGGCGATCTTCCAGCAGGCTGGTTTCGCGCGAGAGCAGCCGTTTGGCACGGCGGAAGCGGTGGCGCACCGAGGCGTCGACGCGGGCCAGTTCCTGTTTCACCAGCGGACCGATCACCAGCTTGCGGTACTGGGCCATGATCTGGAAGCGGTTGTTGAGGATGGCCATGGCGGTGTCCATGTCCAGGCTGGCCTTGCCGGCCACCCGGTGGGCGATGGGCGCCACGCGCTGCACCTTGGCCAGACGCAGCAGGCAGAACAGGCGGATCCACGCCCAACCCATGTCGAACTCCCAGCGTTTGACCGAGAGCTTGGCCGAGTTGGGGTAGGTGTGGTGGTTGTTGTGCAGTTCTTCTCCGCCGATGACGATGCCCCATGGCACCAGGTTGGTCGCAGCGTCGCGGCATTCGAAGTTGCGATAGCCCAGGGCATGGCCCAGGCCGTTGACCACACCGGCGGCCCAGAACGGAATCCACATCATCTGCACCGCCCAGATGGTGATGCCTATAGTGCCGAACAGCAGCAGGTCGATCACCGCCATCAGTGCGATACCGCCCAGTTTGTAACGCGAGTACAAGTTGCGCTCGATCCAGTCATCCGGGCAGTTCTTGCCATAAATGCGCAGGGTTTCGGGGTTGCGCGCCTCTTCACGGTACAGCTCGGCACCTTTGCGCAGCACTGTGCCCAGGCCCTTGTAAACCGGGCTGTGAGGGTCGTCGGGGGTTTCGCACTTGGCGTGGTGCTTGCGGTGGACGGCGGTCCACTCGCGGGTGTTCTGCGCCGTGGTCAGCCACAGCCAGAAGCGGAAGAAGTGCTTGAGCGCGCCGTTGAGCTCCAGGGCCCGGTGCGCGGAGTAGCGATGCAGGTAGACCGTGACGCTGACAATGGTCACGTGGGTCATCAACAGAGTGATGCCGACCAGTTGCCAAGCCGACAGGTCGAGCAGGCCGTTATACCACATAGGTGCAAATACCCTCGAAATGCAGGGGGAAGGGCTGATTATCCCTTGGCGGGGAAATAAAACCAGTCAACCGTTGAGATAGGAGGTCACGACATGTTTCAGCCTTTATAATGCCCACTCCTTTTTGATGGCCTTTCCCACCCGACATGTCTGTTTCCGTTCGCGACGCCTTGCGCATGGCTGCGCTGTATGTGGTGCTCTCGATCCTCTGGCTTGCGCTGGCGGAGGTGATGCTGCACAGCATGACTGACGACCCCTTGGCACTGACCGTGGGGCGGCAGATCAACGTGGTGGTCTGGGTGCTGCTCAGTGCCGTGCTGATCTACGTGTCGCGCGTGCGGCTGCTCAATTTCATCGGCCATGGCGCGCGTTCGCGTTGTGAAGACCGTGAACGGCTGCGCATGGCTGCCGCAGTGTTCGACAGTACCCTCGAAGGTGTGCTGGTGACCGACCGCCAGGGCCTGATCGTGCACGTCAATCGTGCCTTCATGCGCATCACCGGCTACCAGCAGGATGAGGTCATCGGCCAGCGCCCGAGCAAGTTCAAGTCCGGCCACCATGGCCTGGCCTTCTACCAGCAGGTTTTCGCCACCCTGGCCGAGAAGGGCGAGTGGAGCGGTGAAATCTGGAACCGGCGCAAAAGCGGTGAAATCTACCCGCAGTGGCAGACTATTTGCGCCATTCGCGATGACGAAGGTGAGCTCAGTCATTACGTGGCGGTGTTCAGTGACATCAGCGCCATCAAGCATTCGGAACAGGAACTTGCCTACCTGGCCCACCACGACCCGCTGACCGGCCTGCCCAACCGCCTGCTGTTTACCGACCGGGTAGAGCAGGCATTGGCGGCGGCGCAGGCCAACAAGCGCGGTTGCGCCTTGTTGCTGCTGGACCTGGATCATTTCCAGAGCATAAACGACGGCCTGGGCCATACCATTGGCGACCAGTTGTTGAAGCTGGTGGGCGAGCGTCTGGGCGAGGTGTTGGGTAACGGCATGACCCTGGCGCGCCTGGGCGGCGACGAGTTCGGCGTGCTGGCCGAGAACTGCCAACAGGTCGGCCAGGCGGGCAAGCTGGCGCAGTGCATCATCGAGCGCATGCGTGAGCCGTTTCAGTTCGAGGGCAATCGCCTGTTCATCAGCGCCAGCGTCGGAATCAGCCTGTACCCCAGCGATGCCTTGGGTGCCGAGCAGTTACTGCGCAATGCCGACTCGGCGTTGTACAAGGCCAAAAGCAACGGGCGGGCCTGCTATGCCCTGTACACCGAAGAGCTGACCGCCCATGCACAGCATCGGGTCGAGACCGCCGCTGAATTGCGTCGGGCCCTGGAGCAGGATGAACTGCGGGTGTACTTCCAGCCGGTACACGACCTGGCATCAGGCCGACAGGTCGGGGTCGAGACGCTGGTGCGCTGGCAGCACCCCAGGCGTGGCCTGGTACCGCCGGGTGAGTTCATCCCGATTGCCGAACGCACCGGCCTGATTGCCGAGATCGATACCTGGGTGCTGCGCCAGGCCTGCTGGCAAATGGTGCAGTGGCAGGCTGAAGGCCGGCAGCTGGCATTTGTGGGGGTGAACATCTCCAGCCGCCTGTTTGGCCAGCACGAACTGTATCAACAGGTAGCCGAAGTGCTGCACGACACCGGCCTGGCCCCGGCCTTGCTGGAGCTGGAAGTGACCGAGAGCGCGGTAATGGAAGACGCTGAAGTGGCACTGGAGCAACTGCACCGCTTGCGCGAGCTGGGGGTGACCCTGGCCATCGACGACTTTGGTACCGGGTATTCGTCACTGCTGCGGCTCAAGCGTTTGCCGGTGCAGAAGTTGAAAATCGACCAAGGGTTTGTAGCTGGGTTGCCACTGGATGAGGATGACATCGCAATTGTGCGGGTGATCATTGCCTTGGCCCGTAGCATGGGTATGCAGGTGCATGCCGAGGGCATCGAGCAGGCGGAACAGGCCACCTTCCTGTTGCAGGAGGCGTGCCAGTTGGGTCAAGGGTACTGGTTCGGGCGGCCAGTGCCGGCTGAGGATCTTCGCTGGGATTGAGAGCGGGCTGCAAAGCAGCCCCAGACCTCAACGCTTGTTCAAACCCTTCGCCAGGCGGTCCCCGCCCAACTGGATCAACGCCACTAACGCTACCAGCATGGCGATCACGGTCAGCATGATCTGGCTGTCGAAACGCTGGTAGCCATACCGATAGGCGATATCCCCCAGCCCGCCGGCACCAATCGCCCCGGCCATCGCCGACGAGTTGATCAAGGTCACCAAGGTAATGGTGAAGCCCCCGACGATCCCCGGCAGCGCCTCGGGCAACAGTACATGCCAGACGATGTGCCTGCGCCGGCAGCCCATGGCCTGTGCGGCTTCCACCAGACCATGATCGACTTCACGCAGGCTCACCTCGGCAATCCGCGCAAAGAACGGTGTGGCGGCAATGGTCAGCGGCACCACGGCCGCCCACACGCCATAAGTGGTCCCCACGACCAAGCGGGTGAAAGGAATCAGCGCAACCATCAGGATCAGAAACGGAATCGAGCGGAACAGGTTGACGAAGGCGCCCAGCACCCGGTTCAGCAGCGGCGCCTCGAAGATCCCGCCCTTGTCGCTGGTGACCAGCAGCACCGCCATGGGTACACCCGCCAGCAGGGCGATCAGTGACGAAACCCCAACCATCAGCAGCGTATCGAGCAAGCCTTCCAGCAGGCGATCAAACCACATGGCCCAGTACCTCCACGTCTTCGGCCCAACGGCGGGCACGTTCCTGCAATTGATGGGTGTCGTGCGGCGAATGTTGCACCGAGAGGATGAGTTGCCCCAAAGCCTGTTCGCCGATGGTTTCCACGCTGCCCTGCAGCAGACGCACACGCCCGCCGAGGTCGGTGAACAGGGCAGACAGCTCTGGTTCACCGAGCACAGTCAGTTGCAGCACTACGGCGCTGTTGCGGCTCGCCGCGCTGGCCTGGAGGCTGGCCTGCAGTGCGGCGGGTAGCTTGGCCTGCAAAGGGGCGAGCAAGGTGCGGGTGACCTCGTGACGGGGTGAACCAAACACCCGCCAGACCTCGCCCTGCTCGACCACTGCGCCGCGTTCCAGCACCACTACCCGGTGGCAGATGTCGCGAATCACCGCCATTTCGTGGGTGATCAGCACGATGGTCAGGCCCAGGCGCTGGTTGATATCGCGCAGCAGCTCCAGGATCGAGGCGGTGGTTTCCGGGTCCAGCGCCGAGGTGGCCTCGTCGCACAGCAGGATCTCGGGGGTGTGCACCAGTGCCCGGGCAATGCCCACGCGCTGTTTCTGTCCGCCGGACAGTTGCGCCGGGTACACGTGATGTTTTTCCTGCAGGCCGACCAGCTCCAGCAACTCGCGCACCTTGCGCCGGCGCTCGGGCTTGGCCACGCCGGCCACCTTCAAAGGCAGTTCGACGTTCTGCCACACAGTCTTGGCCGACATCAGGTTGAAATGCTGGAAGATCATGCCGATGCGCCGGCGCAGGGCCACAAGGTGGTCCTTATCGAAAGGCGCGATATCCACCTGGTCGATCAGCACGCGGCCCTGGCTGGGTTGCTCCAGGCGGTTGATGGTGCGCAGCAGCGATGATTTGCCGGCGCCGCTGCGGCCGATGATGCCGAAAATCTCGCCATGGCGGATGTTCAGGTCGATGCCTTGCAAGGCCGGTTGCGCCTGGCCCGGGTAGGTCTTGCCCAGGCCTATGAAACGCACATGGGCTTCATTGACCTCGGGGCGCAGGGCCTGCTCCGTGGCCGTTGGCGGCAGTGCTTGTGGTGTAGGCGCGCCGAGCGCGCTGGCCTGGCTCATGTCAGCCTTCCCAGCCGGCTTGGTAGAGCTTGCCGTGAGCGTTGTCCAGCGCAGCGCGTACCGCTGGTGAATGCTGGTAGATGTCGACGAACCTGGCCAGACGTGGATCGTCCTTGCTTTGCGGGCGAATGACGAACTGGATCACGTACTCCTTGTTTTCCAGCCCGTCGAACAGCAACGCCGAGGTGGCATCGAAGGTATTGGCCAGGCGGATGTAGGCCGGGTAACCCTGCACCAGGTCGGCGTCGTCGTAGGCACGTACCAGTTGCACCGCCTCGACCTGAAGGATCTTCAGCTTTTTAGGGTTGGCGACGATGTCATCCTCGGTGGCCTTGTAGCCCACGCCTGGCTTCAGGGTGATCAACCCGGCCTTGGCCAGCAGCAGCAGGCCACGGCCGCTGTTGATCGGGTCGTTGGCGATGGCCACGCTGGCGCCTTCGGGCAGCTCGGCAAAGCTTTTGTACTTTTTCGAGTACAGGCCAACGTTGTTGATGATGCCCGGGGCGTAAGGCACGAGGTCGAAGCCTGCAGCAGCCTTGGCGTTTTCCAGGAACGGGATGTGCTGGAAGTAGTTCACGTCGATGTCGCCGCTGTTGAGGCTGACATTGGGCGCAATCCAGTCGCTGAACTCGATCAGCTTCACTTCCAGGCCTCGCTTGTGGGCTTCCTCCACTGCGGCTTCCAGCGGAATGGCAAAGGCCGAGGTGGTACCGATCTTCAACGGTTCGGCAGCAAGGGCTCCGGCGCACAGGCCGAGGGTGGTGGCCATGGCCGCGACGGGCCGGAACAGTTTCTCAAGCATGGTGCAGGGCTCCAGTCGGGGTAGGGGTAAAGCGGTAAGCCGAGCCAGGGTGGTCGGCGGGTAAGTGCGGGTGGTCGGTATGGAACAGTTTTTCGCGCAGGGTGCCTTCGGTGTAGGCCGTCTTGTAGCGGCCACGCTGCTGAAGTTGCGGGATGACCAGCTCTACGAAGTCCTCGAAGCTTTCCGGGGTGACGGTGCGGGTCAGGTTGAAACCGTCCAGGCCGGTTTCATCGATCCACGCGATCAACTGCTTGGCCACCTGTTCAGGCGCGCCGACCAAGGTTACGTAGCGGCCGCCCAGGGCGTGCTGCTGCAACAGGCGCCGGCGGGTCCAGGCGCTGTCTTGCAACTGGCGCGTGGCTGACTGGATGGCGTTGCCCTGGCTGAAGGCAATGGGTTGGTCCAGTTCATAGGCGGCGAAGTCGATGCCCGTGGACGCGGCGAAGTGCGCGACCCCCGCTTCGGCGCTGGCGTGACGCAGGTATTCGGCGTGTTTGGCCTGGGCCTGCTGCTCGGTGGCCGCAACAATCACCGTGATGCCCATGAACACTTTGACTGCCTGCGGGTCGCGGCCGGCGGCCTGGGCGGCCGCGCGAACCTTGTCGACCTGGGCGCGGGTGGCCGCCTTGTCTTGGCCACTGATAAACACGCATTCGGCATGGTTGCCGGCGAAGGCCAAGCCACGCTGCGAGCTGCCGGCCTGGAACAGCACCGGAGTGCGCTGCGGGGAGGGCTCGCACAGGTGGTAGCCTTCGACCTTGTAGAACTCGCCCTGGTGCTGAACCTTGCGCACCTTGTCGGGCGTGGCATAGACGCGATGCTGGCGGTCGGCGACCACTGCATCATCGGCCCAGCTGCCTTCCAGCAGCTTGTACAACACCTGCAGGTATTCATCGGCCTGGTCGTAGCGGCGATCATGCGCCGGTTGCTGCGCCAGGCCCATGGCCCGGGCGGCGCTGTCGAGGTAGCCGGTGACGATGTTCCAGCCCACTCGGCCATTGCTCAGGTGGTCGAGTGTGGAAAGTCGCCGGGCGAACAGGTACGGCGCCTCGTAGGTGAGGTTGGCGGTAAGGCCAAAACCCAGGTGACGGGTGACCGCAGCCATGGCGGACACCAGCAGCAGCGGGTCGTTGACTGGCAGCTGGATCGACTCCTTGAGGGTGACGTCCAGTGACTGGCCGTAGATGTCGTAGGTACCGACGATGTCGGCAATGAAAAGCCCGTCGAACAGACCGCGCTCCAGCAGGCGTGCCAGGTTGGTCCAGTAGTCCAGGGTCTTGTACTGGGTCGAAGTGTCCCGTGGGTGGGTCCACAGGCCGTGGTTGATGTGTCCGACGCAGTTCATGTTGAAGGCATTGAGCAGAATCTGCTTGGCCATCAGATGGTCCCCCGGCGTGGCGGGTTGGCATCGTTGAGGTAGTAGTTGCCGATGGCGTGGTACTTCCAGCGCACCGGGTCGTGCAGGGTGTGCACGCGAGCGTTGCGCCAGTGGCGGTCGAGGTTGTGTTCGGCCAATGTTGCCTGGCTGCCGCCCAGTTCGAACAGGGTGGTACCGGCGGTGAGGGAAATTTCGGTGCTGATGGCGCGTGCTTCGGCCACGGCAATGGAGGCGGCGGCCACGTTGTCGGCAATGCTGTCGTCGCGGGCGCGGTCGAGGTATTCGCCTGCACGCTCCAGCAGGGCTTCGGCCGCATGCAAGCGGACCGCCAGATGGCCGAAGCTTTTCAGCGTCAGCGGGTCATCCGTGGCGTTGTCCAGGCCGGAGTCGACCCACGGACGGCTGCGGGTGCGCACGAAGTGCTGGGCGTCTTCATAGGCGGCGCGGGCAATGCCGGTGTCGATGGCGGCATGGAGGATCTGCGCCAGCGGGCCGACCGGGGTGGGGCGCTCGAAGGCGCTCTGGAACGGCACCACGTCGGCTGCGCTGACGTACACGTTATCGAACACCACCGAACCGCTGCCGGTGGTGCGCTGGCCGAAGCCGCTCCAGTCGTCGATCACCTGCAGCCCCTGGCTGTCGGCCTGGACGAAAGCCAACTGCTGGATGCCTTGCTCATCCACGACCGAGGTTGGAATGCGCTGGGCATAGATGGCGCCTGTGGAATAGAACTTGCGCCCGTTGATGCGGAAACCGTCGCCGTCACGGCTCAGGCGGGTGGTGCGCTCGTGGGCGGTCTTGGTGCCCAGCTCGGCCAGGGCATTGCCGAAACGGCGGCCGGCCAGTACCTCGGCGTACAGGCGCTGTTTCTGTTCGGGGCTGCCGTTTATCCGCAGCACTTCCAGACCGTAGAAATGATTCTGCGGAATCTGCCCGAGCGAACCGTCGGCCTGCGCGATACGGGCGATGACCTTGGCCAGGGTGACGTTGGACACGCCGGCACCGCCGAAGGCTTTGGGCACGCTGATGGCCCACAGGCCGGAACGGGTGAACAGCTCGAGTTCGGCGAGCGGCAGGCGGCGCTCGCGGTCGCGCAAGGCGCTGTCGCGGCGCAGTTGCTGGGCGATGTCTTCGGCGACGGCCAGGGCTTGGGCGTCGCTGGTGATGATAGCGATTGTCATGGAGTTCTCCGGGGGCCGCTTCGCGGCCCTTCGCCGGCTTGCCCGCTCCCACAGGTAAAGTGATGCCAGTTCAGGCGGTGGCAATCCTGTGGCAGCGGGCAAGCCCGCGAAGGGCTGCGCAGCAACCCCAAAGGCAGCAAATCAGATCCAGGAATGCCGTGCAGGCAGGGTGCCGTTAAGGTGGTAAGCGCCCACCGCGTGGTACTTCCAGCGCACCGGGTCGTGCAGGGTGTGCACCCGGGCATTGCGCCAGTGGCGGTCGAGGTTGAACTCGGCAAGGGTGGCGCGGCTGCCGGCCAGCTCGAACAGCTTTTCGCTGGCCTGCAGGGCAATCTCGGTGGTCAGCACCTTGGCTTCCGCCACCGCAATCGAGGCACGTGCCGCGCTGGCTGCGTCGATAGGCGCAGCATTGACCTCGTCGAGTACCCGAGCAGCTTTGCGCAGCAGCGCTTCGGCGGCGTGCTGCTCGAGTTTCAGGCGGCCGATGTCGGCAATTACATAAGGGTCGTCACTGGCACGGTCGACGTTGGCGTCAATCCACGGCCGGGACTTTTCGCGCACGAACGTGATCGCATCATCGATAGCTGCTTCGGCGATGCCGGCGTCGATCGCCGCCTGGATCAGCTGCGAAGCGGCGCCCTGAGTGTTGGGGATATCGCGCTGGCGCCAGTTGTCGATCACCAGTTCCGCGTCTACCGGCACCTGGTCCAGCAGCACGGTACCGCTGGCGGTGGTGCGCTGGCCGAACCCGGACCAGTCATCGACAATGCGCAACCCCGGGCTCCCCCGGCGCACGAATGCCAGGCGCTGGCGGCCTTCGTCGTCGAGGGCTTTTACCGTCACCCAATGGGCGAACAAGGCACCGGTGGAGTAGAACTTCTCGCCACTTATGCGGTAGCTGTTTCCGGCGCGCGTGATTCGGGCCTTGAGGGTGAGGGTGTCCTTGGTGTCACGCTCAGGCCCGGCATTGCCGATGCGCCAGCCGTCGAGCACGCTGCGGAAGATCAGCGCTTGCTGCGCCTCGCTGGCCGTCAGGCGCAGCAGCTGCAGCATGCCGAACTGGTTCTGCGGGATCTGCCCCAGGGCGGGGTCGGCGGCGCTGATCAGGCGGAACACTTCGGCGACGGTTTCGAACGACACGTCGGCGCCACCGTAGGCCTTGGGTACGCTGATGCTGCCCAGACCGCTGCGGGTAAACAGTTCGATTTCGGCCCAGGGCAGTTTGCGTTGCTGGTCGCGGCGGGCAGCGTGTTCGCGGGCGACCTTGGCCAGTTCGCGGGCGGCTTGCAGGGCTTCGGCGTCGTTGCGCAGTACCTTGGCCGGCAGCAGCGGGGGCGAGCTGTCGAGATCGCTATGGAATTGGGTGTTGGCTTGGCTGGGCATCAGTACCGCTCCTTGGCTGCACTCAATGCCCTGGCGCTACGCACTGGGGTGATCGTGATCCTGACCATTCCTGACCTCACAAAAATAATGATGTCGCTGCAGTTGATTGCGACAGATGTGTGCTGGTCCGGTGGTCCGGTTTATATACCCTAATGATTTATAAAAATTTTATGAACTAACTTTTTGGAATATTTATAGAAGGAGGGATTTGTTACGGGCGTGCCGGCCTCTTCGCGGGTAAACCCGCTCCTACAGATGCCTCAGGATCTGTGCATTCACTGTAGGAGCGGGTTTACCCGCGAAAGGGCCGGGACAGGTCTACTCGGAGGCAGCAGTCCCGAGGAACTTGCGCAGGAACTGCCGCGTACGCTCTTCCTTTGGCGCCGCAAACAGGGCCTTGGCCTCGCCCTGCTCCACGATCACGCCCTTGTCGAAGAAGATCACCCGGTTCGCCACATCCCGGGCAAAGCTCATCTCGTGTGTGACGATGATCATGGTGCGCTTTTCCTCGGCCAGGCCGCGGATGGTCGCCAATACTTCACCGACCAGCTCCGGGTCCAGCGCCGAGGTCGGCTCGTCGAACAGGATTACCTCCGGTTCCATGGCCAGGGCACGGGCGATGGCCACCCGTTGCTGCTGGCCGCCGGACAGGCGCCGTGGGTAGGCGTCTTCCTTGCCCGCCAGGCCGACTTTGGCCAGCAGGCGCCGGCCAAGCTCGATGGCCTGCTCGCGAGGCGTCTTCTTGACGATCACCGGTCCCTCGATCACGTTCTCCAGGGCGGTGCGGTGGGGGAACAGGTTGAAGTTCTGGAACACGAACCCGGCCTGCTGGCGCAAACGGCGAATCGCACTCTGCTGCCCGCCCAAAGGGCGGTTGGCATCGATGCTGATGGCGCCGATCTGGATCTGCCCGGCATCGGGAGTTTCCAGCAGGTTCAGGCAGCGCAGGAAGGTGGTTTTACCCGAGCCACTGGGGCCGATGATGGCCACCACTTCACCGGGCCGCACGGTCAGGTCGATACCGTTGAGCACGGTCTGGCCCTTGAACCGCTTGGTCAGGCCTTTCACTTCAATCATGCTCAATGCTCCTGGTCATGCTGGTTGACCCGCGCTTCCATGCGGTTCTGGAAGTGCGCAAGGATGCTGCACAGCACCCAATAGATGACCGCGACCGCCACGTACATGGTGAACACTTCGAACGTGCGCGCGGTAATCAGCTGGGCTTGGCGGAACAGCTCGGGCACCTGGATGGTTGCCGCCAGGGCGGTGTCCTTTACCAGCGAGATGAAGCTGTTGCCCAGCGGTGGCAACGCGGTGCGCAGGGCCTGTGGCAGGATCGCCCGGCGCATGGCTTGCACGCGAGTCATGCCGATGCTGGCGGCTGCTTCCCACTGGCCGCGGTCGATCGAGGAAATCGCTGCGCGCAGGATCTCGCAGATGTAGGCCGCCATGTTCAGCGACAGGCCGATCAGTGAAGCGGGGATCGGGTCCAGCTCGATGCCGATTTGCGGCATGCCGAAATAGATCACGAACAGCTGCACCAGCAGCGGCGTGCCGCGGAAGAACGACACGTAGACCCGCGCCAGCCAGTTCAGCGGCAGAATCTTCGACAGCCGCATCAGTGCCAGGGCAAAGCCCAGCACCAGGCCGAAGAACATGCCGCCGACACTGAGCAGCACTGTATAACCCGCGCCCTTCAGCAGGAAGGGTGCGGAGTCGATAACGAGTTGCAGGCTTTCAGCAATCATTTGGTGACATCGGCACCGAAGTACTTCTCGGACAGCTTGGCCAGCGTGCCATCAGCTTTGAGCTTGTCGATGGCCTTGTTGATGGCTGCCAACAGTTCCGGCTCACCCTTGCGCATGGCCACGCCGCTTTCCAGGCGCGAGAAGGCATCGCCGGCAAGTTCGGTGTCCTTGGCTTTTTGCGCGTATTCCAGCGCGGCCAGGCGGTCGATCAGAATGGCGTCGATACGGCCGTTGCGCAGGTCAGCGAACTTGCTTGGGTCGTCTTCATAGGTGCGCACATCGGCTTGCGGTACGTCCTTTTTCACCCACTGCTCGTAGTTGGTGCCAAGGCCTACGCCGACCTTTTTGCCGGCCAGGTCCTGCGCGCCCTTGATGTTCAGCTGCTCGGCTTTCTTCTTCAGGATCAGCGCCTGGATGCCGGAGATAGTGTAGGGCTCGGAGAAGTCGTACTTTTTCTTGCGCTCTTCGGAAATGGTCACCTGATTGACCACCACATCCAGGCGCTTGGATTCCAGCGCGGCAAGGATGCCGTCCCACTTGGTCGGCTGGATCTTGGCCTTGACCCCCAGCTCCTTGGCCAGCAGCTCGGACAGCTCCACTTCGAAGCCGGTCAGTTTGCCGTTTTCGTCCTGGAAGCTGAATGGCGGGTAGGTGCCCTCTAGGCCGACGTTGATGACGCCTTTTTCCTGGATGGTCTTCAATTGCTCGCCGGCGAACGCCTGGCTGAGCAGGCCGGCACCCAGCAGGAGGGCCAGGCTGGCGTTGAGTAGCGGTTTGGCGAATTTCGACATTTCAGAGCCCCGCGCGTGTTGTCTAGGTAGTGAGGTGGCGACTATAGGATTGGCTGCTTTGAGGGTAGGTGACGATCCCCACCCCGTCATCGCGGCTTATGCCTGACTTAGCGCAGGATGGAATAAAGCGTTGTTTTTTCCAAGCCTTGGATTTGCCGTAAAGTGGACTGCATGTAGGCAGGTTCGGTCCTTTCGCGGGCCTGGCGACAAAATCAGATGGCCTATACGGCAGGAGAAAACCGTGAGCGAACAACCTTCATCCGCGCATTGGCAGTTGCAGAGCATTGTCACTGGCCTGCGCGGGGCCCGTGAGCAATGGCGCACCCGCAATGGCCGCAGCATTGGCGAGCAGGGCGGGCGCGAACTGCCGTCGCGCGAAGCGATGCGGCAAATTCTGGAGCAACTGTGCGGCGCGCTGTTCCCCATGCGCCTGGGGCCAGTCGACCTGCGCGAAGAAAGTGAAGACTTCTACGTCGGTCATACCCTGGATGCCGCGCTGACCGCCCTGCTGGCCCAGGCTCGTCTTGAACTTCGCTATGCGGCACGACAGAGCAAGGCTGAGCTGGCTGGGGTCGACGCCCGTGCGCTGGGCCTGATCCAGGGCTTTGCCGCTGCGCTACCGGAACTGCGTGTACTGCTCGACACCGATGTGCTGGCCGCCTACCACGGTGACCCGGCGGCGCGCAGCGTCGATGAAGTGCTGCTGTGCTACCCGGGCATCCTGGCGATCATCCACCACCGGCTGGCGCACCACCTGTACCAGGCTGGCCTGCCGCTGCTGGCGCGGATCAGCTCTGAGCTGGCGCATTCGGCCACCGGCATCGACATTCACCCGGGCGCGCAGATCGGCCCGAGCTTCTTCATTGACCACGGCACCGGTGTGGTCATTGGTGAAACCGCGATCATCGGCGAGCGCGTGCGCATCTACCAGGCGGTGACCCTGGGCGCCAAGCGTTTCCCCAGCGATGAGTCGGGGACTCTGCACAAAGGCCTGCCACGGCACCCGATCGTCGAGGATGATGTGGTGATCTATGCCGGGGCCACGGTGCTGGGGCGCATCACCATCGGCAAGGGTTCGACCATTGGCGGTAATGTGTGGCTGACCCGCAGTGTGCCGGCAGAAAGCAACATTACTCAGGCCAACCTGCAGCTGGATTGCCAGGACAAGAACTGATCCCGCATTGCAATTGCCTGTGCTGGCCTCTTCGCGGGCAAACCGCTCCTACAAAGAACATACCAATGTAGGGGAGGGCTAACCCGCGAAAAGGCCGGAGCAGGACGACACCAATCAGCGCCCCAATTCGCATTGAAATCCGATCCATGTTTAACTTGAACGCTTGTTCAATGAAAAAACGCTGGTCCGCTGCCGGTGTTCAACAGGAGGATTCCTTTGCTGAACCCGTTCATTCCGAACCTCACGTCATTCGACGAGGTGCACGCCCGATGAGTGCACCGAACCCTTCCCTTGCCAATGGCAAGATCCGCATGAACCCCCCGGTGTTCTACTTTGCGGCGAGTTTCATCCTTATCTTTGGCCTGGTAGTCATCTCCAACCCGCAAGCCGCAGGTGACTGGTTGCTGGCGGCGCAGAACTGGGCGGCCAACACGGTCGGCTGGTACTACATGCTGGCGATGACGCTGTATCTGGTCTTCGTGGTGGTCACCGCCTTGTCTGGCTACGGCAAGATCAAACTCGGTGCCGACCACGACGAACCCGAGTTCAGCTACCTGTCGTGGGCCGGCATGCTGTTCGCCGCCGGCATCAGCATCACGCTGTTCTTCTTCTGTGTCTCCGAACCGCTCACCCACATGCTGCAACCGCCCCAAGGCGAAGCAGGCACGGTCGAGGCCGGGCGCCAGGCGATGCAGATCCTGTTCCTGCACTGGGGCCTGCATGGCTGGGGGGTGTTTGCCTTCGTCGGCATGGCATTGGCCTATTTCGCCTACCGGCACAACCTGCCACTGGCTTTGCGTTCGGCGCTGTACCCGTTGATTGGCAAGCGCATCAACGGCCCGATCGGCTATGCGGTGGACGGCTTCGGCATCATCGCCACGGTGTTCGGCCTGGGTGCCGACATGGGCTTTGGGGTGCTGCATCTGAACGCGGGCCTGGACTACCTGTTCGGCATCAGCCACAGCCAGTGGGTGCAGGTGATCCTCATCACCCTGATGATGGGCGCGGCTGTGGCCGTCGCCGTGGCCGGGGTGGAGAAGGGCGTGCGGGTGATGAGCGATATCAACCTGTTCCTGGCCTGTGCGCTGCTGCTGTTCGTGCTGTTTGCCGGGCCTACCCAGCACCTGTTCAACACGCTGATCCAGAACCTGGGCGACTACCTGGGTGCATTGCCGCGCAAGAGCTTCGACGTGTATGCCTATGGTGAAAACCGTGGCTGGCTGGGCGGCTGGACCGTGTTCTATTGGGCCTGGTGGATTGCCTGGGCGCCGTTCGTGGGCCTGTTCATCGCCCGCATTTCCCGGGGCCGCACCATTCGCGAGTTCGTCTTTGGCGTGTTGCTGATCCCGCTGGGCTTTACCCTGGCGTGGATGTCTATCTTCGGCAACAGCGCCCTGGACCAGGTGATCAACCACGGCATGACCGCGCTGGGCCAATCGGCGCTGGATAACCCGTCGATGAGCCTGTACCTGCTGCTGGAAACTTACCCCTGGAGCAAGGCGGTAATCGCCACCACGGTGTTCATCAGCTTCGTGTTCTTCGTCACCTCGGCCGACTCGGGTACCGTGGTGCTGTCGACCTTGTCGGCCAAGGGTGGGGGAGCTGATGAGGATGGGCCGAACTGGCTGCGTATCTTCTGGGGGGCGATGACTGCGCTGATCACCAGTGCGCTGTTGTTCGCTGGCAGCATCGATTCGCTGAAGTCGGCAGTGGTACTGACTTCGCTGCCGTTCTCGCTGATTCTGCTGTGCATGATGTGGGGGCTGCACAAGGCGTTCTACCTGGAGTCGCAACGGCAGATCGCGCAGATGCACTCGCTGGCCCCGTTTGCCCAGTCACGCCGCGGCCGTGGCGGCTGGCGCCATCGCCTGAGCCAGGCGGTGCACTTCCCGTCGCGTGATGAGGTGTACCGCTTCATGGATGATGTGGTGCGCCCGGCGATTGCCGATGTGCGTGAAGTGTTCGAGCAGAAGGGCCTGGCACTGATTACCCAGGACGACCCTAGCCATGACAACGTCAGCCTGAAGATTGGCCATGGCGAGGAGCAGCCGTTCATTTACCAGGTGCAGATGCGTGGCTATTTCACACCATCGTTCGCCTTGGGGGGGCTGGGTACGCAGGAGTTGAAGAACCGCCGCTATTACCGGGCGGAGGTGCACCTGAGCGAAGGCAGCCAGAACTATGACCTGGTGGGCTACAGCAAAGAGCAGATCATCAACGACATCCTCGACCAGTACGAGCGGCACATGCAGTACCTGCATTTGGTCCGCTAGACCGACGGGGCCGCTCTGCGGCCCATTCACAGCACAAGGCTGCACATGCAGGTTAATGCTGCAGGACTGCCGTGCGTCGCGGTCATCCCATCCCGCATTTCACATCGCAATGCCGCTGGCCTACAGGGGATCGCCTCCGTAGGTCAGCCACTCCCGCGCTAATCAAGAACGAAACTCAGCAGGCTATAAGCAAACGTTTGCTTATAGCTAAAGGCTATTATTAGTTGCGATTCTATAGTGAGCGGTAGTAAAAATTTCTAACATATTCCTTAAAAATCTTACAAATTCATAAAACGGTCATTTTGGTTTTATAGGATTGTCATTATCCTGTAGTGCAGGTGGCGTCTTAGACCAAAGTCGCGAAACGTTTAGAAACGATTGACTTGATGGTCACGCTTTGGGACTAAATCGCCCATCCCGGTGAGCGGGGCATCAGACCCCTCCGCCAGAGATACACAAAAATTAGAACGTAGAGGAGCAAAACATGTACAAGTCCAGCCTGGCTGTGGCCGTGGCACTGGGGGTTCTCGCCCAGCAAGCAGGCGCTGCCGGTTTCGTTGAAGACAGCAAACTGTCGCTCAGCTCGCGCACCATGTACTACGACAACAACAACCGTGAAGATCACGCAAAACCTGATGCGGAGCGCCCGGACCAACGTGAGTCGGGCCAGGGCTTCAAGCTCGACTACATCTCGGGCTTTACCCAAGGCACCGTAGGCTTTGGTGTTGATGCCCAAGCGCTGTGGGGTATCCACCTGGATGGTGGCCGTGGCTACCACAAAAGCGGCTTCATGCCAGACGACAGCAATGGCTCTTCTGTAAACCAGTGGGCTCGTTTCGGCGCTAACGCAAAAGCGCGCTTCTCCAAAACCGAAGTGCACTACGGTAGTGCGCTGGCGCCTAACCTGCCGATCCTGGTCGCCAACGACGGTCGTGTGCTGCCTCAAACCTTCGAGGGTGGCACCATCCAGTCGAAGGAAATCGACAACCTGACCATCAATGCTGGCCAGCTGACTCACGCCATGGGCCGTGCTTCGAGCAACCGCACAGGGCTTTCCGTTGCCGGCGCATCTGCTGACAGCAACAAGTTCCGCTATGGTGGCCTGGACTATAAGCTCACTCCAGACCTGACGTTGCAGTACTACTATTCGAACCTGGAAGATTTCTACAAGCAGCATTTCCTGGGCGCGACCCATGTATTTAAAATCGCTGACGATCAGTCGTTCAAAACCGACCTGCGCTACTTCGACAGCAGCAGCGACGGCAAGAACGGTAGTGGTGGTTACAACTTCGATAACAACAAGGGTTACGCCAAAAACACCGGCGAGGTCGACAACAAGACCTGGTCCGCAATGTTCACGTACACCTTGGGTGGTCATTCGCTGATGTTGGGCCATCAGCAAGTCAGTGATGACGGTGGTTTCGTCTGGCTGAATCAGGGCGGCGTGGTTGACGGCAACGGCCGTAACGAAGGCGCCAGCGGCTCCAGCTTCTACCTGTTCACCGACAGCATGATCAACCAGTTCGCCAAGGCCGGTGAAAACACCACCTTCGGTCAGTACGCCTACGACTTCGCTCGCCTGGGTGTGCCGGGCCTGAAAGCGTCGGTTTCCTACCTGAAAGGTGAAGATGGCAAGAACCGCGATGGCAACGGCCACTTCAGCGAGTGGGAGCGTGACGCCCGGGTCGACTACGTTATCCAGGACGGCACCTTCAAGGGCCTGGGCGCCAGCCTGCGTCACGGCGTCTACCGTGGTACCGGCACCAGCTCGCTGGCTGACCAGGACCAGACCCGCCTGATCTTCAACTACACTTACAACTTCCTGTAAGCCGTAGCTGAACAAGAAGCCTCGCCTGATGCGAGGCTTTTTTATGCCTGCAGATCAGTATGTATTTTGGTTATAAATAAATTGTTATTTATTCATTTTGTTCTTGGTCGATTGCAGGCACATTGAACCCCTACGGTACAGAACCCAGCCCAGGAGCCGCAGCCCATGAGCCTCAAACTCGGCGATATCGCCCCCGATTTCGAACAGGACTCCAGCGAAGGCAAGATCCGCTTCCACGAGTGGCTGGGCAACAGTTGGGGGGTGCTGTTCTCCCACCCGGCAGACTTCACACCGGTGTGCACCACCGAGTTGGGCCTGACCGCCAAGCTCAAGGACGAATTTGCCAAGCGCGGGGTCAAGGCCATCGCCCTGTCGGTGGACCCGGTCGACTCGCATCACAAGTGGATCGATGACATCAACGAAACACAGAATACCGTGGTCAACTTCCCGATCATCGCCGACGCCGACCGCAAAGTGTCCGACCTGTACGACCTGATCCACCCGAACGCCAGCGACACCCTGACCGTGCGCTCGCTGTTCATCATCGACCCGAACAAGAAGGTGCGCCTGACCATCACCTATCCGGCCAGTACCGGGCGCAACTTCAATGAAATTTTACGGGTGATCGACTCGCTGCAGCTGACTGACAACCACAAGGTCGCCACGCCAGGTAACTGGCAGGACGGCGACGAGGTGGTGATCGTGCCTTCGCTTAAGGATGAAGAGGAGATCAAGCAGCGCTTCCCCAAAGGTTACCGGGCGGTCAAACCCTATCTGCGCCTGACCCCTCAGCCCAATCGTTAATGGAATCCTCGTTGCATTGCTCTTAGCCAAGCAGGGATTTTCGGGCCGTTTCGACGGCCCTTTTTTATGCCTGTAAAAAACCTGTGGGAGCGGGCGCGCCCGCGAAGAGGCACTCGCGGATAAAGACAATAATGGAATAAACAAATGAATAAATATGATTTCTAGATATATGAAGCGGCTGTTAATGTTACCTCCAACAGAACACAAGGAAGCGCAGCAATGCTGGTCGTCTCAATCGGTGGTAGCCCAAGTCTCCGTTCACGCTCCGGCGTGCTGCTCGAGCGTTCGCGCCAGTGGCTGCAGGAGCGCGGCGTTGAAGTGGTGACCTTTCAGGTGCGTGACTTCCCCGCCGAAGACCTGTTGCATGCCCGTTTCGATAGCCCCCAAGTGCAACACTTCCAGCAGTTGGTGGCCCAGGCGGATGGCCTGATCGTTTCTACCCCTGTCTACAAAGCATCGTTTGCCGGTGCGCTGAAGACATTGCTCGACCTGCTGCCCGAACGCGCACTGACCCACAAGATCGTGTTGCCAATCGCCACTGGCGGCAGCATCGCCCACATGCTGGCGGTGGATTACGCATTGAAGCCGGTGCTGTCGGCACTCAAGGCACAAGAGACCCTGCAAGGGATTTTTGCCGACGACAGCCAGGTGGCTTACGCAGAAGGCACAAAGCCCGCGCATTTGGTACAGGCGCTGGAAGAGCGCCTGCAGGACTCGCTGGAAACCTTCCACGCGGCCTTGGCCCGTCGGCCGAACCCCGTGGCGCCCGGCGTACTGAACGAACGTCTGATCAGCGCTCGCTGGAGCATCTAACGGCATTACCCGCTTCACCACCTTACTCGCCCGTTAACGAGGCAAGCAGGTGCAACCCGAACCCCATTCGCACAGGAGAGCGCCATGCGCACAGTCTTCTTGCGTCGTGGTCTGGTCGCCCTGTTTGCGGCGGCTGTGTCCTTCGGCGCCATTAACCAAGCCCAGGCCGAGAGCCTGCGTATCGGTTACCAGAAATACGGCACCTTGGTGCTGCTCAAGGCCAAGGGCACGCTGGAGAAACGCCTGGCCGAGCAGGGAGTACAGGTGCAATGGACCGAATTCCCCGGCGGCCCGCAGCTGCTTGAAGGGCTGAACGTCGGCTCCATCGATTTCGGCGTAACCGGCGAGACCCCGCCTGTGTTCGCTCAGGCCGCTGGCGCCGACCTGCTCTATGTCGCCTACGAACCGCCAGCGCCGCACAGCGAAGCGATCCTGGTGCCCAAGGGCTCGCCCATCCAGGCGGTGAAGGACCTCGAGGGTAAAAAGGTCGTCCTCAACAAAGGCTCCAACGTGCACTACCTGCTGGTCCGCGCCCTGGAAGACGCCGGCCTCAAGTACAGCGACATCCAGCCTGTCTACCTGCCGCCGGCCGACGCCCGCGCCGCCTTCGAGCGCGGCAGCGTGGATGCCTGGGTGATCTGGGACCCGTACCAGGCCGCCGCCGAGCAGCAGCTGCAAGCGCGCACCCTGCGTGACGGCAAGGGCCTGGTCGACAACCACCAGTTCTACCTCGCCACCCGCAACTATGCGACACAGCACCCTGCGGTGATCAACACCGTGATCGAGGAAGTGCGCGCCGTGGGTGAATGGTCCCAGGCCAACCCGCAGGAAGTGACCGACCAAGTCGCCCCGCTGCTCGGCCTGCCTGCCGACGTCACCCTCACCTCGGTCAAGCGCCAAGGCTACGGCGCTGCGCCGCTGACCCCGGACGTGGTGGCCGCGCAGCAGAAGATCGCCGACACGTTCCAGACGCTGAAGCTTATTCCCAAGCCGCTGAGCATCAAGGACGTGATCTGGACACCCCCGGCCAAGGTCGCTAGCGCGCCTTGATTGACTGCCCGTGCCGGGGCGCCGCTCCGGCTAGAGCCACCCTTGAGGAGACGACTCCAATGAGCCTTAACATTTTCTGGTTCCTCCCAACCCACGGTGACGGCAAGTACCTGGGCACTTCCGAAGGCGCACGAGCGGTCGATCACGGTTACCTGCAGCAGATCGCGCAGGCCGCCGACCGCCTTGGTTTTGGTGGGGTGCTGATCCCGACCGGGCGCTCCTGCGAGGACTCCTGGCTGGTGGCCGCGTCGCTGATCCCCGTGACCCGGCACCTGAAGTTCCTGGTAGCGCTGCGTCCGGGCATCATTTCGCCCACCGTGGCAGCACGCCAGGCGGCCACCCTCGATCGCTTGTCCAATGGCCGTGCGCTGTTCAATCTGGTGACCGGTGGTGACCCGGACGAGCTGGCGGGTGACGGCCTGCACCTGAACCACCAGGCGCGCTACGAAGCTTCGGTCGAGTTCACCCGTATCTGGCGCAAGGTGCTGGAAGGCGAAAACGTCGATTACGACGGTCAGCACATCCAGGTAAAGGGCGCCAAGCTGCTCTACCCGCCAATTCAGCAACCACGCCCACCGCTGTATTTCGGCGGCTCGTCCGAGGCCGCTCAGGACTTGGCGGCCGAACAGGTCGAGCTGTACCTGACCTGGGGCGAGCCACCGGCAGCCGTTGCCGAGAAGATTGCTCAGGTGCGCGAAAAAGCAGCTGCTCAGGGGCGCGAAGTCCGCTTCGGTATTCGCCTGCATGTGATCGTGCGCGAAACCAACGAAGCGGCTTGGGCAGCCGCCGACCGCCTGATCTCACACCTGGACGATGACACCATCTCTCGTGCCCAGGCTTCGCTGGCGCGCTTCGACTCGGTGGGCCAGCAACGCATGGCTGCCCTGCACGGCGGCAAGCGCGACAACCTGGAAGTCAGCCCCAACCTGTGGGCGGGCGTTGGCCTGGTACGTGGCGGGGCTGGCACCGCGCTGGTGGGCGATGGCCCGACGGTGGCGGCGCGGGTGAAGGAATATGCCGACTTGGGGATCGATACATTCATCTTCTCGGGTTATCCACACCTGGAAGAGTCGTATCGGGTGGCTGAACTGCTGTTCCCCCACCTCGATGTGCAACGCCCGGAGCAACCGAAATCCGGTGGCTACGTAAGCCCGTTTGGCGAGATGGTGGCCAACGACATCCTGCCCAAATCCGTGTCGCAGAGCTGAGGGCCGGGCCATGAGTCGTGCAACTTCCTCCAACCTGACCCAGCGCCTGGCGCCGTGGGCGCTGCCGGTGCTGCTGTTGGCAATATGGCAGCTGGCCGTGAGCGCTGGCTGGCTGTCGACGCGTATCCTGCCGGCACCTAGCGCAGTGGTAAGCGCTGGCGTCGAGCTGGTGCGCAGCGGCGAAATCTGGACCCATCTGGCCATCAGCGGCTGGCGTGCAGGCCTGGGCTTTGTGATCGGCGGCAGCATCGGCCTGGTACTGGGTTTCATCACTGGCCTGTCGAACTGGGGCGAACGCCTGCTCGACAGCTCGGTACAGATGATCCGCAACGTGCCGCACCTCGCGCTGATCCCGCTGGTGATCCTGTGGTTCGGTATCGACGAGTCGGCAAAGATCTTCCTGGTCGCGCTGGGCACGCTGTTTCCGATCTATCTGAACACCTACCACGGCATTCGCAACGTTGACCCAGCGTTGGTGGAAATGGCGCGCAGCTATGGCTTGTCCGGCTTCGGCCTGTTCCGCCAGGTGATCCTGCCTGGGGCGCTGCCTTCGATCCTGGTGGGTGTGCGTTTTGCCCTGGGCTTCATGTGGCTGACGCTGATTGTTGCCGAAACCATTTCGGCCAACGCAGGCATCGGCTACCTGGCCATGAATGCTCGCGAATTTCTTCAGACCGACGTGGTCGTGCTGGCCATCGTCCTGTACGCCGTGCTCGGCAAGTTTGCCGACCTTGCCGCCCGAGGCCTGGAGCGTACCTGGCTGCGCTGGCACCCGGCCTATCAAGTTGCCAGGAAGGAGGGCGCATGACCGTGTTCAAGGAACAGCCGCCACGCCTGCTGCGTGGCATCCCGCTGGCCTCCAAGGGCCTGCGCAAGGCCTTTGGCCAGCGCGACGTGTTAAAGGGCCTCGACCTGCACATCCCGGCCGGCCAGTTCGTGGCTATCGTCGGCCGCAGCGGCTGCGGCAAGAGCACCTTGCTGCGGCTGCTGGCCGGGCTGGACCAGCCCACCGCTGGTCAGTTGCTGGCTGGTGCCGCGCCGCTGGAAGAGGCCCGTGAAGAAACCCGCCTGATGTTCCAGGACGCGCGGCTGCTGCCGTGGAGGAGGGTGATCGACAACGTTGGCCTTGGGCTGTCTGGCGACTGGCGCTCGCGTGCGCTGGAGGCCTTGGAGGCGGTTGGCCTGGCCGACCGCGCCAACGAATGGCCGGCAGCGCTCTCGGGTGGCCAGAAGCAGCGCGTGGCCTTGGCCCGAGCCTTGATTCACCAGCCCCGCCTGCTGTTGCTGGACGAGCCGCTGGGTGCGCTGGATGCATTGACCCGTATCGAGATGCAGCAACTGATCGAGCGCCTGTGGCGTCAGCACGGCTTCACGGTGCTGCTGGTCACCCACGATGTCAGCGAGGCGGTTGCCGTGGCTGACCGGGTGATCCTGATCGAGGACGGCGAGGTCGGGCTCGACCTCACTGTTGACCTGGCACGGCCTCGGGCGCGTGGTTCACACCGCCTGGCCGCGCTGGAAAGCGAAGTGCTCAACCGTGTGCTGTCCGCCCCGGGCACTGCGCCCGAGCCGGACCCTGTAGCCCCTCTGCCCACGCAACTGCGTTGGGCGCACTGAATCCCGGAAGCCAAAAGGAAGCAAACCATGACTATCAAAGCCATCAACGTTCGCAACCAGTTCAAAGGTACTGTGAAAGAAATTCTCGAAGGCCCGGTACTGTCGGAAATCGACGTGCAGACTGCCTCGGGTATCGTGACTTCGGTCATCACCACCCGCTCGGTAAAAGAGCTGGAGTTACAGGTTGGCAGCGAAGTGATTGCCTTCGTAAAGTCGACTGAAGTGTCTATTGCCAAGCTGTGATGCGGCTGCTCGATAATGGGGCTGCTTTGCAGCCTTCGCGGGCACGCCCGCTCCCACAGGTACTCCGCAAGCTCCAGGGGGTGCGCGGGCTCTGTGGGAGCGGGCGTGCCCGCGAAGGGCCGCCAAGCGGCCCCAAATTTCTCAGCTGGAACGCTTGGCCAGATACGGCGGCAGATACAACCCCAGATACGCCTCGAACACCCGCTTGCCTTCCTCGGCCATGCGCGGGGTGATCGCCTCGTGCAACTGCACTGACCGCGCATACACCCGGTCGCTCAATTCCATGCCCAGGGCAAACACATCCACATCCAGTGGCATCACCGGCAGGTGAAAATGCTGGTCGAACAACTTGTACATCAAGTCGCCCAGTTCCATGTCGTGCTGCCGGTCGGCCTGCACCACCTCGCTCAGGCCATGCTGCGCCAGGATCAACTGCCGCGCTGCCGCATCCTCGTTATAGATATCAAGCATGCGTTCTTCGATCAGCCGTGACAGCTCGTGCCAGGTGCTGAACGCGCTGCTGTCGATCGGTGCGCTCAGGGCTTCGCGAAACGCCCGGTGTACATCCGCAGTCAGCGCCTCCAGCAAGGCCGGCACGCTGGCGAAGAAGTGATACACCGACGACGGTGGAATCTGCGCCCGCTCGGCCACGCTGTAGATAGAAAGTGCCGCCACCCCTTGCTCGGCCAACAGCTCACGCGCAGCCGCCAGGATCGCCTCGATCCTGGCCTGGCTGCTGGCGCGCGGTTTGCGCGGGGTGGTGGTGCGGTTCATCAACTGCTGATTGCCAGGATGCTGGCCTGGTAGGCGCCGACGAACAGGTCGAAGTCACCGACTTCTTCCTGCTCCAGCTCGGACTGCCTGGCGAGCGACTCGCGGGCCAGCGTCTCGAATGCCCGCTGTTTTTCGTTGCTCAGTGGTTGCTCGCGGAAAGTCTCGGCGTGCACACGGCTCTGGCGCAGCGAGAACTGGACGAAGCTCTCGTCATGCTCGGTCATGCGTGCCAGCACCTGGGCAGACGGGGTCAGTGAGGTGTCGTCGACCTTGGCCTGCTGGGCATCCAGGGCCTTGGCGTGCTCATCAGAGCCTTGCGCCTGGTCGAGCAGGTTGGCCAACTGGCGGATACGCTCGATCAGCTCGCTGGCCCAGTCCTTCAGGCTGATTGGCTGACCATTGCGGTGCAACTCCAGGCCCGGACGACGACCTTCCTTGACCACGGTCAGGAAGTTGCTGGTGCACTGGCCGCACTCACCGTTGTCCAGTTGCGGGCTGTCTTCCAGCGCGCAGAACAGCAGGAATGCGTCGAGGAAGCGTGCCTCGGTCAGGTCGATGCCGACCGGCAGGAACGGGTTGATGTCCAGGCAACGCACTTCCACATACTGCACACCGCGTGAAGTCAGGGCCTGGATCGGCCGTTCGCCGGAGTAGGTGACCCGCTTGGGGCGAATGTTCGAGTAGTACTCGTTTTCGATCTGCAGAATGTTGGTGTTCAGCTGAGCCCACTCGCCATCCACATGCGTGCCGACTTCAACGTACGGCGGGTAGGGCGTGCCAACGGCCTTGCGCAGGCTGTCGGTGTAGCTGGCCAGGTTGTTGTAGCAGGGCGTGAGGCCGGCCTGGGCATTGCTCTGGTAGCCCAGGTCGCTCATGCGCAGGCTGGTGGCGTAGGGCAGGAACAGGGTTTCGGCATCCAGCTCCTCGAGCTGGTGCGGGCGGCCACGCAGGAAGCCTTTGTCCAGTGCCGGCGAGGCGCCGAACAGGTACATCAGCAGCCAGCTGTAGCGGCGGAAGTTACGAATCAGCGCGATGTAGGCCGACGACTGGTAGTCGCGGTCATTTTCCGAACTGCCTTCGTCTTCGCGCAGCAATGGCCAAAGCGCTTCGGGCAGCGAGAAGTTGTAATGAATACCGGCGATGCACTGCATGGTGCGGCCATAACGCAGGGCCAGGCCTTTGCGGTAGACGTGTTTGAGCTTGCCGATGTTCGAGCTACCGTATTCGGCGATCGGGATGTCCTCCTCGGCCGGCAGTGTGCATGGCATCGACGGGCTCCACAGGTATTCGTCGCCCAGCTTGCTGTAGACGAAACGGTGGGTCTCCTCGAGGCTTTCGAGCACCTTGGCCGGGTCGGCCAGCGCCGGGGTGATGAACTCCAGCAGCGACTCGGAGTAATCGGTGGTGATCTGCTCGTTGGTCAGCGCCGATCCCAGTGCTTCCGGATGCGGGGTCTGGGCCAGGCGACCTTCGTCGGTCACGCGCAGGCATTCGCGCTCAATACCGTGCAGGCACTGCTTGAGCAGGGGGAGATTGGCGCCGAGCAGGCTCAGGCGGCGGTTGAGGAGGTCGCTCAAGATGTATTCCTTCACGCGTCAGTCGCCCCAATATGGGGGTAGAGATAACGGTCTACAAGGGTAGGAAGAAAGGAACTGGCGTTGTCGCCTGGTTTACGCGGTTCCAGCAGTGCCAGCGCACTGCTGAAAATACCGCAGATATTGCTTGGTGAGCTAGAGAACCGCGAAGGTTCCTTGCGCTTTGGCCACCAGCTTGTCGCCCTGGACTACGTCGGCGTCGACCACCAGCGTGCGCCGCCCGGCGTGCAGCACGCGGGCGGTACACAGCACTTCGCCGTCGCTGACGGCACGCATGTAGTTGATCTTGCACTCGATGGTGACGCTTTGCTGGTCAAAGCCATGGCTGGCCGAGCAGGCCAGGCCCATGGCGATATCCACCAGGCTGAAGATCGCCCCGCCGTGCAGCTTCTGGCCACGGTTGCGCAAATGTGGCTCGAGCGCCAGGGCTACCTCGGCAACACCGGTGTCCAGGTGTTGCAGGCGGCAGCCCAGAAGCTGGCTGAAGGCGCTTTCGACGTATTCACGTGGTACGTCCATTACTTCTTCTTCAACTGCTTTGCGTTGGCGAACAGGGCTGCCATGGCGTTGTTGGCCGGGGCGGCAGTGGCGGTTTCGCGCTGACGCGGTGCCTGCTGCTGGCGATTGCCGCCATTGCCACGGTTGCCACCGCGATTGCCTTCGACCTTCTCGCCCGGGGTGTCGCTCATGCGCATGGACAGGCCGACGCGTTTGCGCGGGATGTCCACTTCCATGACCTTCACCTTGACCACATCGCCGGCCTTGACCGCTTCACGTGGGTCTTTGACGAACTTCTCCGACAGCGCCGAGATATGCACCAGGCCGTCCTGGTGCACACCGATGTCGACGAAGGCACCGAAGTTGGTAACGTTGGTCACCACGCCTTCGAGGATCATGCCCGGTTCCAGGTCCTTGAGGTCTTCGACGCCGTCCTGGAAGGTGGCGGTCTTGAACTCCGGACGTGGGTCGCGGCCGGGCTTGTCCAGCTCTTGCAGGATGTCGGTGACGGTTGGCAGGCCGAAGGTTTCGTCGGTGAACTTTTTCGGGTCCAGGCGCTTGAGGAAGCTGCTGTCACCAATCAGCGAACGGATGTCGCGGTCGGTATCGGCAGCAATGCGCTGCACCAGCGGGTAGGCCTCAGGGTGCACCGCAGAGGCGTCCAGCGGGTTGTCGCCGTTCATCACACGCAGGAAGCCGGCGGCCTGCTCGAAGGTTTTCTCACCCAGGCGGCTGACCTTTTTCAGCGCTGCACGGGTGGCAAACGGACCATTGGCATCGCGGTGGGCGACGATGTTCTGTGCCAGCGTGGCATTTAGGCCGGAGATGCGCGTCAGCAGCGCCACCGAAGCGGTGTTCACGTCCACGCCCACGGCGTTCACACAGTCCTCGACCACCGCGTCCAGGCCACGTGCCAGCTTCAGCTGGGAGACGTCGTGCTGATACTGGCCGACACCGATGGATTTCGGATCGATTTTCACCAGTTCGGCCAGCGGATCCTGCAGGCGGCGGGCGATCGACACGGCGCCGCGGATCGACACGTCCAGGTCCGGGAACTCGCGGGCGGCCAGTTCCGATGCCGAGTACACCGAAGCACCGGCTTCGGAGACCATGATCTTGGTGATTTTCAAGGCTGGATATTTCTTGACCAGCTCGGCCACCAGCTTGTCGCTTTCGCGGCTGGCGGTGCCGTTGCCGATGGCGATCAGTTCCACCGAGTGTTTGGCGCACAGTGCGGCCATGATGGAAATGGTGCGGTCCCAGTCGTTCTTCGGCGCGTGCGGATAGACCGTGGTGTGGTCCAGCAGCTTGCCGGTTGCATCGACCACGGCGATCTTGCAGCCGGTGCGCAGGCCCGGGTCGAAGCCCAGGGTAGCGCGCGGGCCGGCCGGGGCGGCCAGCAGCAGGTCGTGCAGGTTGTGGGCGAACACGTTGATCGCCTCGCCTTCGGCATTGTCGCGCAGTTCGCCGAACAGGTCGGTTTCCAGGTGGGTGTACAGCTTGACCTTCCAGGTCCAGCGCACCACTTCACCCAGCCACTTGTCGGCCGGTCGGCTGCGGTTTTCGATACCGACATGGTTGCCGATCATCAGCTCGCACGGGTGCAGCGTGCCGGGCAGTTCCTCGCCGACCTTCAGCGAGACGCTCAACACGCCTTCGTTGCGCCCGCGGAAGATCGCCAGGGCGCGGTGCGACGGCGCAGTACGCAGCAGCTCGTCATGAGCGAAATAGTCGCGGAACTTGGCGCCTTCTTCTTCCTTGCCGGCCACGACGCGGGCGCTGAGCACGGCTTCCTGCTTGAGGTAGCTGCGCAGTTTGTCGAGCAGGGCGGCGTCTTCGGCAAAACGCTCCATCAGGATGTACTTGGCGCCCTCCAGCGCGGCCTTGACGTCGGCCACGCCCTTTTCGGCGTTGACGAAGCGTGCGGCTTCGCTTTCCGGGGCCAGGGCCGGGTCGTTGAACAGGCCATCGGCCAGTTCCCCAAGGCCGGCTTCCAGGGCGATCTGGCCCTTGGTGCGGCGTTTCTGCTTGTAGGGCAGGTACAGGTCTTCCAGGCGGGTCTTGGTGTCGGCCAGCTTGATCTCGCGGGCCAGTTCCGGGGTCAGCTTGCCCTGTTCCTCGATGCTGGAAAGGATGCTGGCGCGGCGCTCGTCGAGTTCGCGCAGATAACGCAAGCGCTCTTCCAGGTGGCGCAACTGAGTGTCGTCAAGGCTACCGGTCACTTCCTTGCGGTAGCGGGCGATGAAGGGCACGGTCGAGCCTTCGTCCAACAGGCTCACGGCCGCCTCGACCTGCTGTGGGCGTACGCCCAGTTCCTCGGCGATACGGCTGTTGATGCTGTCCATGTAAACCACCTGACATTTGTGAATACGGGGGTCGCCTGTGGGCTTTTTGCCCGGCGGCGCTGGATGAAAGCCGCGCATTATACCCATCGCAAACGGCTTGCGGTGATGGCGCCCGGCCAGCCGGAACTGGCGCCGGGGGAAAAATCTGCTAACAATGCTCACGCAACGTGCAGCAATGGCTACGCCATAATGCGCGGCGATATCAGAGGAGTTATTCATGACCGGCACGCCAAACACCACTGAAGGTGACAAGATTCTCATCGTCGACGACGATCCGGGGCTGAGCAGCCTGCTGGAACGTTTCTTCACCAGCAAGGGCTACCGTGCCCGCGCAGTGCCCAACACCGAGCAGATGGACCGTCTGCTGCAGCGCGAGGTGTTCAACCTGGTGGTGCTCGACCTGATGTTGCCGGGTGAGGACGGCCTGTCCGCGTGCAAGCGACTGCGCCAGCAGAACAACCAGATCCCGATCATCATGCTGACCGCCAAGGGCGACGAGCTCAGCCGCATCAAGGGCCTGGAGCTGGGCGCCGACGACTACCTGGGCAAACCGTTCAACCCGGACGAGTTGATGGCCCGGGTCAAGGCGGTGCTGCGCCGCCAGGCGCCGAGCGTGCCGGGAGCGCCGGGCAGCGAAGATGAATCGGTCACGTTCGGCGACTATGAACTGTCGCTGGCTACCCGCGAGCTCAAGCGTGGCGACGAAGTGCACATGCTTACCACTGGTGAGTTCGCTGTGCTCAAGGCCTTGGTGATGCACGCCCGCGAGCCGTTGACCCGCGACAAACTGATGAACCTGGCGCGCGGCCGCGAATGGGATGCGCTGGAACGTTCCATCGACGTGCAGATCTCGCGCCTGCGTCGCATGATCGAGCCGGACCCGTCCAAGCCGCGTTACATCCAGACTGTCTGGGGCGTGGGCTACGTGTTCGTACCGGACGGAAACGCCGGAAAATGATGCCTGGACGTCGATGAAAACACCGCTCTGGTTTCCGCAAAGTTTCTTCGCCCGCACCCTGTGGCTGGTGTTGATCGTCGTTCTGTTCTCCAAGGCGCTGACCCTGGTCTACCTGCTGATGAACGAGGACGTGCTGGTCGACCGTCAGTACAGCCATGGTGTAGCGCTGACCTTGCGCGCCTATTGGGCCGCCGACGAAGAAAACCGCGACAAGATCGCCGAGGCGGCAGGCCTTATCCGGGTGACCGGCTCGGGTGTGCCCGAAGGTGAGCAGCATTGGCCTTACAGTGAAATCTACCAACGGCAGATGCAGGCCGAGTTGGGTGAAGACACCGAGGTGCGGTTGCGCATTCATGCGCCTCCGGCGTTGTGGGTCAATGCGCCAAGCCTTGGCCCAGGTTGGCTGAAGGTGCCGCTGTACCCGCACCCCTTGCGCGGGCAGAAGATCTGGAACGTGCTGGGCTGGTTCCTGGCCATTGGTTTGTTGTCCACCGCCTCGGCGTGGATTTTTGTGCGCCAGTTGAACCAGCCGCTCAAACGCCTGGTGTTCGCCGCCCGCCAGCTTGGCCAGGGGCGCAGTGTGCGCCTGCCGATCAGCGATACCCCCAGCGAGATGACCGAGGTGTACAAGGCGTTCAACCAGATGGCCGAGGATGTCGAGCAGGCCGGGCGTGAGCGCGAGCTGATGCTGGCCGGGGTTTCCCACGACTTGCGCACACCACTGACACGGCTGCGCCTGTCGCTGTCGTTGCTGAACAGCGACAACGAGCTGAGCGATGACATGGTTCGCGATATCGAGGACATGGACGCGATTCTCGACCAGTTCCTGGCCTTCATCCGCGATGGCCGTGACGAGCCAGTGGAAGAGGTCGACCTTGCTGACCTGGTGCGCGAGGTGGTGGCTCCTTACAACCAGCCGGAAGAGCGCGTGCGCCTGTGCCTGGAGCCGATTCCACCGTTCCCGCTGCGCCGGGTTTCGCTCAAGCGCATGCTGGGCAACCTGATCGGCAACGCCCTGCACCATGCTGGCAAGGGGGTCGAGGTGGCTGCCTATGTGTCGGGGGATGAGAGTGCGCCGTATGTGGTGCTCAGCGTGCTGGACCGCGGTGCCGGTATTGACGAGTCGGAGCTGGAAACCATCTTCAACCCGTTCATTCGCGGTGACCGGGCGCGGGGTGGCAAGGGCACCGGGCTGGGGCTGGCGATCGTCAAGCGGATTGCTGCGCAACATGGCGGGAATGTGGAGTTGCGTAACCGGTCTGGCGGCGGGATCGAGGCGCGGGTCAGGTTGCCGCTGGGGCTGCTGCTGCCGCGTAATGCTGTGTGAGGCTCACTGGCCTCTTCGTGACTGAAGCCGCTACAGGGGTTGTGCAGTACCTGTGGGGCTTCAGCCGCGAAGAGGCCGGTACAGGCTGAATCAGCCTTTGCCCTTGGTCCGGGTCTGATTGGGCCCGCCATTCTTCTCCAGATGCTCGATGATCATCCCGGCCACGTTCTTGCCCGTGGTGACTTCAATGCCCTCCAGCCCCGGTGACGAGTTTACCTCCATCACCAACGGCCCGTGGTTGGAGCGCAGGATGTCCACGCCCGCCACGCTCAACCCCATCACCTTGGCCGCCCGAATTGCGGTAATGCGTTCTTCAGGGGTGATTTTTATCAGGCTGGCGACGCCACCTCGGTGCAGGTTGGAGCGGAACTCGCCCGGCTTGGCCTGACGCTTCATTGAGGCAATTACTTTATCGCCTACCACGAAGCATCGAATATCTGCACCACCGGCTTCCTTGATGTACTCCTGAACCATGATGTCCTGCTTGAGGCCCATGAATGCTTCGATCACCGACTCGGCCGCCTGGGGGGTTTCGCACAGCACCACGCCGATGCCCTGGGTGCCTTCCAGCACCTTGATCACCAGCGGGGCACCGTTGACCATCTGGATCAGGTCGGGGATGTCGTCCGGCGAGTGGGCGAAACCGGTGATCGGCAGGCCGATGCCGCGCCGCGACAACAGCTGCAACGAGCGCAGCTTGTCGCGCGAGCGGGCAATGGCGACCGACTCGTTGAGCGGGTATACGCCCATCATTTCGAACTGGCGCAGCACCGCGCAGCCATAGAACGTAACCGAAGCACCTATGCGCGGGATCACCGCATCGAAGCCTTCCAGCGGCTTGCCACGGTAGTGGATCTGCGGCTTGTGGCTGGCAATGTTCATGTAGGCCCGCAGGGTATCGATCACCACCATTTCGTGGCCACGCTGGGTACCGGCTTCGACCAGGCGGCGGGTGGAATACAGACGCGGATTGCGCGACAGCACAGCGATCTTCATGCAGCACCTGTGACAGGGGAAAGGGTGGCCGGGAAGGCCGGTTTGTCTTGTACGTATTTCAGGCCGGGGTTGACCACCAGTTGGCCGTGTATCAGAGCCTTGGAACCAAGCAACAGGCGGTAGCGCATGCTCTTGCGGCAGGCCAGGGTGAACTCCACCTCCCATACACCATCACCCAGCGCCAGTGACGTGCGGATGACATAGCGGGTCTGGGCGTGGCCGTTGGAGCTCTTGATGGTCTTCATGGTCACCAGCGGTGCCTCGCAGCGGCGGTGACGCAACTGCACCACCGAGCCCAGGTGCGCAGTGAAGCGAACCCAGGGCTGGCCGTCGCGCTCGAAGGGTTCCACCTCGGTGGCATGCAGGCTCGATGTGCTGGCACCGGTGTCGATCTTGGCGCGCAGCCCGGCCACGCCGAGGTCAGGCAGGGCGACCCACTCGCGCAGGCCGATCACAGTCAAATGGTCAAATGTCTTCACGAAGCGCACCCTGCGAATGAGGTGGTGAACTTTAAGCACGGCGGGGACTTTTTGCATCCGTATGTGAAGGTAGTACAGTTCGATGAAAGACAGAATCCGAGGTAACGGGATGGCACAAAAAGCCGAAGACGACGACAAGGTTCGCCTGGACAAATGGCTATGGGCGGCGCGCTTCTACAAGACCCGAGCGCTGGCCAAGGCGGCGATCGAGAGTGGCAAGGTGCATTGCCGGGGTGAGCGTTGCAAGCCGGGCAAGGAGCCGCGGGTGGGCGACGAGTTCGTACTGCGTACCGGGTTCGATGAGCGCACCGTGGTGGTGAAGGCGCTGTCGATGGTGCGTCGTGGTGCCCCGGAGGCGCAGGCGTTGTACGAGGAAACCGAAGAAAGTGTGCGTCGCCGTGAACAGGCCGCTGAGATGCGTAAGGCCGGGGCCATGGGCGTGACCACCGATGGCCGGCCGACCAAGAAGCAGCGGCGGCAGATCCACCAGTTGCATGGAAGTTACGATTGAATGGGGCTGCCGTGCAGCCCCAGGCATCTAACGGAACACCGCCATTCGCCCGACCAGCGGTAGCGTGGACAACAGCTTGAACAACGGCGCTGTCCAGCGCATCAACGCCTCGCTGCCTTTGGCCGCCAGCGGCGTGTAGTAGCTCCAGCCCAACGCCAGCACCGCCATCAGCAAGCCGCCGATGTAGTCGTCCTGCCCCCAGTGGGCACCGGCTACCAGGCGCGGAAGCATGAACAGCAGCGCCAACCCCCAGACAACCAGGTACTGCAAAAGGCCGCGGCTGAACACGCTCATGAACAGCGCCCAGACCAACAGCACCGAGGCGTGATCACCCGGGAAACTCTTGCTGGAACGGTCCTTCAGTTCCCAGGCAGCCTCCAGATTCGGGTAATAGTCACTCAGGTGCACGACGTCGTCGAAGATCATCGATGGGCTCTTGTGCTGCCACCCGGCTGCATCCACCCACTTGGAAAACAGCGCGCGAATCACCACTAAGAGGAGTAGCGTGACCAGAAAGCCGAAAAATGCCTGGCGAACCTGAGCGGCCTTGAACACCCAGTCACCGCGAATGAGCACAGCCAGCAGGATCAGACCGACGACGATATCGAACGGGCGCAGGCTGCCAAGTGCCCAGATATTACGCCAGGCAGTATTGTCTGCCAGTGGTGCGTTCAGGCTGCGGAACAGCCACTCGTCGAAAGTCAGGCACAGGATCTGGCCAATGGGCCATAACCAGAAACACAGTAGAGCGATGGGAAGCAGCGTACAGGCTGCCAGTGGCCCCCAGGACCACCTTGCTTGGAACAGTGGTCGATTGTCCATAAAATACCTCTATTGCAAACAGAAATCGGAGCGCCGTGTGAGCGCTCTGTCATGGGCTCTCGCAGGTTCGCGACAACCCTTGTAACCATTTTGTCATCATTTTCAGATAGCCAAAACCTATGAGCGAATTGCCTGATACCGATTTCACCCAACGTTTCATCTTCGACGAGCGCGATGTGCGCGGCGAGTGGGTGTCTCTCGATGACAGCTACGCCGCAGTGTTGGCGCGTCATGAGTACCCCCAGCCGGTCAAGGTGCTGCTCGGCGAGTTGATGGCCGCCACCGCCTTGCTGGTGGGTGCGATGAAGTTCGATGGCCTGCTGATTCTGCAGGCGCGTTCGGCTGGGCCGATTCCGCTGCTGATGGTGGAATGTTCCAGCGACCGCGAGATCCGCGGCATGGCCCGCTACGAAGCGGACCAGATTCCGGCGGGTGCCACCCTGTCGCAGCTGATGCCCGACGGCCACCTGACCCTGACCATCGACCCGGTCAAGGGCCAGCGCTACCAGGGGACCGTCGACCTCGATGGCGCCAACCTGTCGGAATGTTTCACCAACTACTTCGTCCAGTCGCAGCAGCTCAATACCCGTTTCTGGCTCAATGCCGAAGGCGGCAAGGCCCGTGGGCTATTGCTGCAGCAACTGCCGCGTGATCGCCAGCCGGATGATGAAGAGCGCGAAGACAGCTGGCAGCACGTAGTGGCCCTGG
Source organism: Pseudomonas sp. zjy_15 (assembly GCF_043101865.1). Classification (NCBI taxonomy): domain Bacteria; kingdom Pseudomonadati; phylum Pseudomonadota; class Gammaproteobacteria; order Pseudomonadales; family Pseudomonadaceae; genus Pseudomonas; species Pseudomonas sp. zjy_15. The sequence goes on along the minus strand of NZ_JBICII010000030.1, from coordinate 124,061 downwards.
CCAAGACGCTCAAGCCGGAAGAGTGGACAGAGGGCAACGAAACCCTGCTGCACCGCCTGTACCACGAAGATGCCGTGCGCCTGTTCGATATTCAGCCACTGCGCTTCAATTGCAGCTGTTCGCGGGAACGCTCCGGCAATGCGTTGGTCAGTCTGGGCGAACACGACGCCAAGGCGCTGGTGGAAGAGTGTGGCGGGACGGTGGAGATCGATTGCCAGTTCTGCAACGAGCGCTACTTCTTCGATGCCAGCGATGTGGCGCAACTGTTTGCGGGTGGCGGTACTGACGTGGCCTCAGAAACTCGTCACTGAAACGTTAAAGCTCAGGATAATCTCCTGTCGAATTGCGCAAAAGCGCAGTTCTGACAGGAGGGGCCTACTTTTTTTGGGCGTTTCTGGCATAATCCGGCCACTTTTTTCGCTGTAGTAGTTTTTTCAAGACAACTACAAAACGTTTGGAGCACTCGGCCTCGGGCCGGATGGGGTATCTCATGACGCAAGCCAACAACACCGTGTACACCGACCTGAGCGTCGATGAGCTGGTAAAAGAAGCGCTGCAACGCGGTGAAGGCGTACTAGCCGATACTGGCGCACTGGTCGTGGAGACTGGTCACCGTACCGGCCGTTCGCCGGCTGACCGTTTCATCGTCGAAGAACCTTCCACCCAGGATGCCATTTCCTGGGGCCCGATCAACCGCAAGTTCCCGGCTGACAAGTTCGATGCCCTGTGGGCTCGCGTCGAGGCGTTCAACAACGCCCAGGATCACTTCGTTTCCTATGTTCACGTAGGGGCTGCAGCCGAGCACTACCTGCCGGTGAAGATGACCACCCAGACTGCCTGGCAGAACCTGTTCGGTCGTTGCCTGTTCATCAACCCGGAGCAGTTCAACCCGGCTGGTCGCGACCAGTGGCAGGTCCTCAACGTCGCCAACTTCGTGTGCGAACCTGAGCGTGACGGCACCAACTCCGACGGTTGCGTGATCATCAACTTCGCCCAGAAGAAAGTGCTGATCGCTGGCATGCGCTACGCCGGTGAAATGAAGAAAGCCATGTTCTCGGTGCAAAACTTCCTGCTGCCGGCTGTCGACGTACTGCCTATGCACTGCGCGGCCAACATCGGCGAAGAAGGCGATGTGACCCTGTTCTTCGGCCTGTCGGGCACTGGCAAGACCACCCTTTCGGCAGACGAAAGCCGTTACCTGATCGGTGACGACGAGCACGGTTGGGGCGAAGGCGTTGTCTTCAACATGGAAGGCGGCTGCTACGCCAAGTGCATCGACCTGTCCGAGAAGAACGAGCCGGTCATCTGGAAAGCCATCAAGCACGGCGCAGTACTGGAAAACGTCGTTCTCGACGCCAACAAGCACGCCGACTACACCGATGTCAGCCTGACCCAGAACAGCCGTGCGGCCTACCCGCTGGAGCACGTTGCCAAGCGTTCGGAAGCGAACCTGGGCGGCGAGCCTAATGCAGTGATCTTCCTCACCTGCGACCTGACCGGTGTTCTGCCTCCGGTTTCGATCCTGAACAACGAGCAGGCGGCCTACCACTTCCTGTCCGGCTACACTGCGCTGGTCGGTTCCACTGAAATGGGTTCGGGCGGCGGCATCAAGTCGACCTTCTCCACCTGCTTCGGCGCACCGTTCTTCCCGCGTCCGGCTGGCGAGTACGCCGAACTGCTGATCAAGCGTATCAACGGCTTCAACTCCAAGGTCTACCTGGTCAACACCGGCTGGACGGGTGGTGGTTACGGCGTTGGCAAGCGCTTCAGCATCCCCACTACCCGTGCCGTGATCGCTGCAATCCAGAGCGGCGCACTGGTCGGTGCCGAAACCGAGCACCTGGACATCATCAACCTGGACGTGCCGAAGGCTGTTCCGGGCGTTGAAGCCGAACTGCTCAACCCGCGCACCAACTGGGCTGACAAAGCGGCCTACGACGAGGCTGCCAAAGGTCTGGCCAAGCTGTTCATCGAAAACTTCAAGAAGTTCGAAGTTTCCGACGCCATCAAGGCCGCTGGCCCGCAGCTGTAAGCCGAGCTCAGCCGCAACGAGAAAGCCGCCCCCAGGGGCGGCTTTTTTGTGGGGGCGGGCTTGCCCGCGAAAGGGGCGGACCTGCTGGCCAATTTCCACCCGTGGTTCACCGTCGCAGCCGCCATCGTATTCGCGGGTAAACCCGCTCCTACACACTGACTGATCGGTGGTGGGCGCAGGCCGTTGCAGGAGCGGGCTTGCCCGCGAAGGGGCCCGCATAGGCAGCGAAAGTCTGGTTTTTCTGTTTCACTGTCAGCATCCATTGCGAAGACAAGAGCCAGCCAGATGACCGAAGCCCCTCAGCGCACTGCCTTCTCCCACTTTCACCCGATCCTTACCCGCCCCCAGGACAACGACCTGAACGGCCACATCGCCGGTGCAACGGTGCACGGCTTCTTCGAAACCGCGATACAGGCGTTTCTCGTCGAGCAGGCGGAACTGGACCTGCGACACGGTGAACTGGCCGCCTTCGTGGTCAGTTCGGCTGCGGATTTCTATGCTCTGCCGGGCTTCCCGGATTTGCTGGAGGTGGGGTTGGGAGTGACGCGTCTGGCGGGCAGCACGGTAGAGTACCGGCTGGCGCTGTACCGTCCGGGCGAGCCGGACGCGTGCGCGGCAGGTACGGTGGTGCAGGTGTTCATCGAGCGCGCCAGTGGCCGGCCTGTAGCGTTGCCAGAGGCGCTGCAGGTGATCCTGTCCGGCCTTGTGCTGGAGCGACAGGCATAAAAAACCCCGCTGGCAGGGGCGGGGTTTTGTTGCCGGGGCAGGGCCCCAGGCGTTAGTCGCGCCAGTGGCGCTTGTGCTTGCGGTGGCCGTAGTGGCGGCCACGGTCCCAGTGACGACGGTCGTCGTCGTAACCGCGACGATAGCGGCGGCCATCGCGGTAATCGTCTTTGTCGGCCTCTTTGCCCAGGTAGTTACCCAGCGCACCACCGGCACCACCGCCGGCTGCCGCACCAATGTAGCTACCCGTGGTGCCGCCCACGGAGCGACCGACCACGTTACCACCTGCGGCGCCCAGCGCGCCGCCGATAGCGGCTTCACCACGCTGGCGTTTGTCTGCGCCCAGAGCGCCACCTGCCGCACCGCCCAGACCGGCACCAATGGCGCCGCCGGTGCTGCCACCGATGGAGTTGCCCACGACAGAGCCCAGTACCCCACCCAGTGCGCCGCCAATGCCGGCCTCGGTGGTGCCGCCTGCCATGGCAACGCCGCTGAGCAAGCTGAAAGACAACAACAGAATCGAGGAGTACTTCTTCATCAAGAGAGCCTCATAGGGATGACGAGGCGAATTTGAAGCTAAGAGGCGTGGCTGGCAACGGAAATCCGACGAGTAACACGAGTTGTACACAATTCTCTAACTTGCTGTATTTACTATGAAACTTTATCGTTTTCAGGCTGTCCCAGACTGTTATGACAAAGCCCTGAGCCGCCACGGAACAGTGCTTTTTTCATTTTTACAGGATGCGCCCGTCGTCCCGCGCTCGCTCCAGTTTGATGGCAATGAACTTCGATGTTGGCGTATGGCTACCAACGCCAATGCTCTCCAGCGGCACCAGCGGGTTCACCTCCGGGTAATACGCTGCCGCCTGCCCGGCAGGGATGTCGAAGGCCAGCAGGGTAAAGCCTTGCACCCGGCGCTCATGCTCATCCCCCCACAACGAAACGATGTCGACCTTCTGCCCCGGCTGGAAGCCCAGGCGGATGATGTCGGCTTCGTTGGCGAACAGCACCTCGCGCTGGCCGCGCACGCCGCGGTAGCGGTCGTCCAGGCCATAGATAGTGGTGTTGTACTGATCGTGCGAGCGCATCGACTGCATGATCAGGTCTGGCAACTGGCCGCTGGCGCGTACGCGTTCGTCAAGCAGCGTGTCGGGCAGCAGGTTGGCCTTGAAGTTGGCGCGGCCGGTGCTGGTCGCCCATTCGCGGTTGGCCGCGCTGTTGCCCAGATGGAAGCCCCCCGGATGACGCAGGCGCTGGTTGAAGCCGCTGAAGCCGGCAATGGTATCGCCGATCAGGTCGCGGATACGGTCGTAGTCGGCCACCAGCCAGTGCCAGTCCACCGGTTGTTTGCCCAGCGTGGCGGCGGCGATGCCGGCGATCACCGCAGGCTCCGAGCGCATTTGCGTCGACAGCGGCTTGAGCTGGCCGTTGGAGGCGTGGACCATGCTGAACGAGTCTTCCACCGTGACTGCCTGTGGCCCGTCGGCCTGCAGGTCGATGTCGGTGCGGCCCAGGCACGGCAGGATCAGTGCCTGCTTGCCATGGACCAGGTGGCTACGGTTGAGCTTGGTGCTGATGTGCACGGTCAGCTCGCAGTTGCGCAGCGCCTGGGCGGTACGCTCGGTGTCGGGTGTGGCTTGGGCGAAGTTGCCGCCCAGGCCGATGAAAACCTTGGCCCGGCCATCGAGCATCGCGTGAATGGCTTCGACGGTGTTATGGCCATTGCGCCGTGGCACGGGGAAGCCAAAGCGCTTTTCGATGGCATCCAGCAGTGCCTCTGGCGGGCGCTCGTTGATGCCCATGGTGCGGTCACCCTGCACGTTGCTGTGGCCACGCACCGGGCACAGGCCGGCGCCGGGCGCGCCGATGTTGCCGCGCAGCATCTGCAGGTTGACGATTTCCTGAATGGTCGGCACCGAATGACGGTGTTGGGTGATGCCCATCGCCCAGCACATGATCACCCGCTTGCCCCGGCAGTACATGCGCGCGGCCAGTTCGATGTCGGCCAAGGTCAGTCCGGACTGTGCCTGGATGTGCGACCACGGCGTGGCGTCCACCACGGCCAGGTATTCATCGACGCCATGGCCATGTTCGGCGATGAAGGCGTGATCGAACACGGCCGGTTCACCGTTGGCCTGGGCTTCGCGTTCCCATTGCAGGACGAACTTGGCCATGCCGCGCAACATCGCCATGTCGCCACCCAGGGCCGGGCGGAAGAAGGCGGTGTTGGTCGGACGGTCACTGTTGGTCAGCATTTCCAGTGGGTTCTGGGGGTGCTGGAAGCGCTCCAGACCACGCTCCTTGAGCGGGTTGATGCACACCACCTGGGCGCCACGTTTTACCGCATCGCGCAGTGGGTCGAGCATGCGCGGGTGGTTGGTGCCGGGGTTCTGGCCCCAGACAAAAATGGAATCGGCGTGCTCGAAGTCGTCGAAGGTGACAGTACCCTTGCCGACCCCGACGCTTTGCCCCAATGCCACCCCGCTGGCCTCATGGCACATGTTCGAGCAGTCAGGGAAGTTGTTGGTGCCGTAGGCGCGCACGAACAGTTGGTACAGGAACGCCGCTTCGTTGCTGGCTCGTCCCGAGGTATAGAACTCGGCCTGGTCAGGGTTGGCCAGCTTGTTCAGCTCGCGGGCGATCAGGGCGAAGGCGGCATCCCAGCTGATCGGCAGGTAGCGGTCGCTTGATGCGTCGTAGACCATCGGTTCGGTCAGACGCCCTTGGTACTCCAGCCAATAGTCGCTTTGCTGCAGCAGCGAGGAGACACTGTAACGGGCGAAAAAGGCAGCATCGACACGGCGCTTGGTTGCTTCCCAGTTCACCGCCTTGGCGCCGTTCTCGCAGAACTTGACCATGCCGCTTTCCGGCGAATCGCCCCAGGCGCAGCCGGGGCAGTCGAAACCGCCGTTCTGGTTGGTCTTGAGCAGGGCGCGAATGTTCTTCAGCGCGTTATCGCTGCCGACCCAGGCCTTGGCCACGCTACGCAGCGCGCCCCAACCGCCGGCGGGGCCGTGGTAGGGCTTGTAGCGAGGGGGGGAGGCTGGGGTGTTGTCCGGAAGAGGTTGGTACGAGGTCACGACTGTTACGACTCCGCCGCTGGGCTGTAGACCCGCGGTGCGCTGTGCTTGGGCAAGTGGATAAGGTTGAGGTTGTGTTTGCGCGCCCATTGCAGGGCAAGGCCGGTGGGCGCTGACAGGCTGACCAGGGTCTGGATGCCGGCACGCAGTACCTTCTGGATCAGCTCCAGGCTGCAGCGGCTGGTGACAATCGCCAGGCCGCCCTGGCTGTCGATGCGCTGTCGCAGCAGGGCACCGATCAGTTTGTCGAGGGCGTTGTGCCGGCCGATGTCTTCGCGGCCGAGCAGCAGTTCGCCTTGGCGGTCCATGAACAGTGCTGCATGCACGGCGCCGCAATGCTGGCCCAGTGGCTGGAAGGCGTCGATGCGCTCGCGCAGGCCGACCAGCCACTGGGCCGGGGGCAGGGGCGCACCCGGCAACACGGCCAGGTCCGGCAGCGCCTGCTCCAGGGCTTCGACACCACACAGGCCGCAACCACTGGTGCCGGCCAGTTGGCGGCGCTGGTTTTTCAGGTTCCAGAACGCTCGGCTGGAAATTTCCAGGTCGGCGTACATTGCCGAACCGCCGCCGGAGAGCTTGAGGTCGTAGATTTCTGCGGTGCCTTCGACAATGCCGCTGCCGACGCTGAAACCGACGGCGAAGTCTTCCAGATCGGTAGGGCTGACCAGCATTACCGCCTGGTTGAGGCCGTTATAGACAATGGCCAGGGCCACTTCCTCGGCCAGCGGGGTGCTGTCGCGTTTGGCGTCGCTGAGCTGGACGTAATCGTAGGTGTTGCTGGCGGCGGGCATGGACAAGGGTGATGAGGCCGCGCAGACCGGAGGCTTGCTGTTCATCGGGGCGCTGAATACCGGCGGCTTTCTGATAGCACAAGCCTAGGCGTGCGGGCCGGCGGCGTCTAATCGCTAGGGTCTATGCCTTGATAGACCGCGTCGATTGGTCGCACCGGGCGGGAGTGGTAAAGCTGGCCTAGACTCCTGTGTCCGAGGTTTCGTCAACAAGGAGAGCGCAATGAGCCTGTTCAGTTTCGTGAAGGAAGCCGGCGAGAAGTTGATCGACCTGCTGACCCCTGGCAACGCCAATGCCGAAGAGCAGCTTAAGAAGCACGTGGAAGCTGTTGGCCTGGGCAACCCCAACATCACCGCCACTGTAGAAGGAGACAAGATCATCCTCAAGGGTGAAGTGGCCAGCCAGGAAGAGAAGGAGAAGATCATTCTGGCGGCGGGCAATATCAGTGGCGTGGCCAGTGTCGAGGACCAGATCACCGTGACCGGGCCGATAGTCCAGGCGGCAAGGTTCGTCACTGTGAAATCGGGCGACACACTTTCAGCCATTGCCATGGTCGTGTATGGCAATGCCGGCCAGTACAACAAGATTTTCGAGGCCAACAAGCCGATGCTCAAGCACCCGGACAAGATCTATCCGGGGCAGGTGCTGCGTATTCCTGACTGATTGCTGAAGTCTGTACCGGCCTCTTCGCGGGCATGCTCGCGAATGGGGCCTCACAGGCCTTCCAGTAACGCCCGGTAATCCACGACCGCTGCAAATTCTTCGGTATCTCGTGGTTGTGCCTGGCTATCGGGCTGGCGCACCGCCAACAGATGCCCCACACCAAACCGCCGTGCACTGCGCAGAATCGCCAGCGTGTCGTCGATGAACAGGCTGCGCTCCGGCTCGAAGCCGATATCCGCCTGCAAGGCATCCCAGAACTGCGGGCTTTCCTTCGGGTAACCATAGTCGTGCGAGCTGATCAGCCGCTCGAAGTACGGTGCCAGCTCCACCCGTTCCAGCTTCAGCGACAGCGAGTCTCGGTGGGCATTGGTGATCATCACGACACGCTTGCCGGCCTGGCGAATCGCCGCCAGGAAGGTATCGGCATCCGGGCGCAGGGCAATCAGGTCGGCAATTTCCCGTTTCAGCTCGCGAATGGGCAGGCGAAGCTCGCGGCTCCAGAAGTCCAGGCAGTACCAGTTCAATGTGCCGGCATTGCGTTCGAACAGCGGTTGCAGCTCCATTTCCGCCATGGCCCGGCTTACACCGTGCAGTTCGGCATAGCGCTGAGGCAGGTGCTCCAGCCAGAAGCGGTTATCGTAATGCAGGTCGAGCAGAGTGCCATCCATGTCCAGCAGGACGGTATCGATGGCAGACCAGGGAAGAACAGGCATGGGAAACTCTCGATCAGTCGGCAAGCCACGGTATAGTAACCCGTTCACGCCAAGGAGCCGCCCCATGCGCCAGAAACCCACCGTACTCAGCCGCGAGATTGTCGCCAGCAGCCGCCTGTTCCGCGTCGAAGCCGTACAGTTGCGCTTCAGCAATGGCGCCGAGCGCACCTATGAACGCCTGGTGGGCCGGGGTAACGGCTACGGCGCGGTGATGATCGTGGCCATGCTCGATGCCGAGCACGCCGTGCTGGTGGAGGAATACTGCGGCGGCACCGATGAATACGAGCTTTCGTTGCCCAAGGGCCTGATCGAACCGGGCGAAGACGTGCTGGCGGCAGCCGACCGGGAGCTCAAGGAAGAAGCCGGTTTTGGCGCACGCCAGCTGGAGCACCTGACGGAACTGTCGCTTTCGCCGGGCTACATGAGCCAGAAGATTCAGGTGGTGCTGGCCAGCGACCTGTACGAAGAGCGCCTGGAAGGCGATGAGCCCGAGCCGATGCGGGTCGACAAGGTCAACCTGCGTGAGTTGTCGGCCTTGGCCATGCATCCGCAGTTCACCGAGGGTCGCGCCCTGGCGGCGCTGTACCTGGCGCGTGACCTGCTGATTCAGCGGGGGCTGCTGGAGCTATGAACGACCTGCAACTGATGCACGAAGTGGTCAAGCTGGCGCTGACGGCGGGCGAGGCAATCCTGCCATTCTGGCGCGCCGATATCGCGGTAACCAGCAAGGCCGACGATTCGCCGGTTACCGCCGCCGACCTGGCCGCGCACCGGGTAATTGCCGATGGCCTGGTGGCGCTGGCACCGCACATTCCGGTGCTGTCCGAAGAGGACTGCAATATTTCACTGGCCGAGCGCCAAAGCTGGAGCCGCTGGTGGCTGGTCGACCCGCTGGATGGCACCAAGGAGTTCATTGCTGGCAGTGAAGAATTCACGGTCAACATCGCCTTGGTCGAGAACGGCGACGTGGTGTTTGGTGTGGTGTCGATGCCGACCAATGGACGCTGCTACTTCGGTGGGCGCGGCATGGGGGCCTGGCGTGCAGATGCCGGCGAGGCAGCCCAACCGATCCAGGTTCGCAACGCCCCCCCGGAGGGCGAGCGTTTTACCGTGGTTGCCAGCCGTCGGCATTCCAGCGCGGAACAGGAAGCCCTGTTGTCCGGGCTTGGGGCTGCGGTGGGAGAGCTGGAGCTGGCCAATATCGGCAGCTCGTTGAAGTTCTGCCTGTTGGCCGAGGGCAGCGCCGATTGTTATCCGCGCCTGGCGCCGACTTCGCAGTGGGATACTGCAGCGGCGCAAGGCGTGGTGGAAGGGGCCTGCGGCGAGGTGATCGGGCTGGATGGCTTGCCATTCCGGTATCCGCCGCGCGAGTCGTTGCTTAACCCGTACTTCCTGGCATTGCCCGCCAATGCAGCATGGCGCCAGTCCTTCCTGAACCTGATTTGACGGACTCTCACCCTACCCTGTGGGAGCGGGCGAGCCCGCGAAGCAGGTACCGCGGTGCGGGGCACCGGCTTCGCCGGTGTTCGCGGGCCTGCCCGCTCCCACAGGTTTTACGCCAGCCTTTGGGTTTTGTGCAGCGCAGTTGCTTTCAGCGGCTGCTGGGCTAGCGGTGCAGGACGTACTGGCCGCTGAACCTCACCGCCGGCTCGTCACTGCCGTCATTGCTCACCGTTGTCTCCAACGTCAACCGCGCCCGCCCACGACGCTGGTACATGGCCAGGAATCGCTCCCAGGTCTTTTCGTCGGGCGCTGCACAACGCGCCACCGCCGCACCGGTAACCGGCAACGGGTAGCTGATCTGCCCTTCCTGGATGACGATATGCCCGTCATCGATCCCCCGTTCACGCAGGCGCAGGTGCAGCCAGCCCCAACCCACCAGCACTGCTGCGCAGTACAGGCTGCCGCCGAACATGGTGCTTTTGTGGTTGACGTTGGCCGCCAGCGGCAGTTGCAGGCGCAGGGTGTGCTGCTGCCAATCGATCACTTCCAGGCCCATCTGGCGGGTCAGGGGGATGTCGCTGTGCAGTACGGACTGCAGGTACTGGCTATCGGTGCTCATTAACGGTTGTCCTCTTGATCGTCATGCCCGCCGCTGCCGCCGTCGAAGTTCAAGCCGTGCTTGCGCAGCTTGTCATGCAGGGTTTTGCGGGGGATACCCAGTGCTTCGGCCAGGCTCCGCATGGAGCCATGTGGCTGGGCCAGTTCAGCAGCGATCAGCGAGCGTTCGAACTGCTCGACCTGCTCGCTGAGGTTGCCGCTCAGCATGGGTGCTGCCGGTGCTGCTGCCGAGGGGGCCTGGCTATCCAGTGCCAGTTCCAGGCCAAGGGCGAAACGCTCGGCGGCGTTCTGTAGCTCGCGGACATTACCTGGCCAGTCATGACGCAGCAGCAGGGCGCGTTGCGCTGGCTGCAGCGCATGCGGCGACAGACCATGGCGTTGGCTGGCAGCATCGGCGAAATGCTGGAACAGCACCAGTATGTCGTCCCCGCGTTCGCGCAGTGGCGGAATACGCAGCGGCGCGACGTTCAGGCGGTAATACAGGTCCGCGCGGAATCGCCCTTGGTCGGCAGACTGACGCAGGTCTTCCTTGGTGGCGGCAATGATGCGGATATCGAGCGGGATCAACTGGTTGCCACCCAGTCGTTCGACCACCCGCTCCTGCAGCATGCGCAGCAACTTCACCTGCACATCCAGGCTCATGCTCTCGATTTCGTCGAGGAACAGCGTGCCGCCGTTGGCAAATTCGAACTTGCCGATACGGCGCTTCTGCGCGCCGGTGAACGCCCCGGGCTCGTGGCCGAACAGTTCGCTTTCGACCACCGATTCGGCCAGCGCGCCGGCGTTGATCGCCACGAATGGCCCTTCGCTGCGGCTGGACAGGTCGTGCAGGGCGCGAGCCACCACCTCTTTGCCAGCGCCGGTCTCGCCCAGAATCAACACATCGGCGCGGGTGCCGGCCAAGGCACCGATCTGCTCGCGCAGGCGCAGCATGGCCGGTGAATGGCCGACCAGGCGGGTTGCCAGCTGCTGGCGGTCGCTCAGTGCCAGACGCAGGCTACGGTTGTCCAGCACCAGCCGGCGCAAGGCCAGGGCGCGGCGTACGCTGTCGAGCAGAGCGTCTGTGGCAAAAGGTTTTTCCAGGAAGTCATAAGCCCCGGCGCGCATCGCCTGCACCGCCAGCGGCACATCGCCATGGCCGGTAATCAGCAGCACCGGCAGCTCGCTGTCACGGCCGTGCAGTTGTTCCAGCAACTGCAGGCCATCGATGCCCGGCATGCGGATGTCGCTGACCACCACGCCGGGCCAGTCGGCCTCGATACGCTCGGCCAGGCCTTGAGCTTCGGCCAGGGCGACTACCTTGAGCCCAGCCAGGTCCAGGGTCTGGCTCAAGGCTTGGCGCAGGTGGGGGTCATCGTCCACCAGGATGACCTGGGCTCGGCTGTCGATCAGTGTCTCGGTGGTCATGCCGAGGGGTCCTCCGAATTGGGCAAAGTAGCGCCAGACGCGGCCACACGCAGCTGGAGGGTCAGCATTGCGCCACCTTCCGGGTGGTTGGCCAGCAGCAGTTCACCGCCCAGGGCGCGCATCAGGCTTTCACAGATGGCCAGGCCCAGGCCCAGGCCCTGGGTACGGGTCTTGGTTGTGAAGAACGGCTCCTTGGCGTGCTCCAGGGCCTGGCGGCTGAAACCGGGGCCGTTGTCACGGATGTACAGGTAGACGCAGTCATCACGCTGCTCGGCACTTAGCCACAGGCGACGCGGGTTGGCTTTTTCAGTCAGGGCGTCGAGGGCATTGGCCAGCAGGTTGCCTAGCACCTGGCGCAGGCGGGTCTCGCCGGCCTGTACCCACAAGGTGGCTTCCGGCAGGTCGCGGATCAGCTCTACGGCCATCGCCCGGCGGCGCTTGGCCAGCAGCGCCAGGGCATCGTCCAGGGCCGGCTGCAGGGCCACGCTCTCCGGGGCATGGCGGTCACGACGGGCGAAGGCGCGCAGGTGGGCAATGATCGAGGCCATGCGCCCGGTCAGCTCGCCGATCAGCTTGAGGTTGCCGCGGGCGTCTTCGGTACGTTGGTGGTCGAGCAGGATTTCGGCGTTCTCCGCGTAGCTGCGGATGGCGGCCAGGGGCTGGTTCAACTCATGGCTGATACTGGCCGACATGGTGCCGAGAACCGACAGCTTGCCGGCCTGCACCAGTTCGTCCTGCGCGCGCACGGCCTCCTGCTGAGCGTTTTCGCGCTCCAGCACGGCATTTTTCAGGCGGGTGTTCAGGCCTTCAAGGTCGGCGGTACGTTCGGCCACGCGCTTTTCCAGTTCCTGGCGGCCACGGGCTTCGAAGTCGATGCGGTCGATGTAATGGCGTCGCCGTTGCATCACCAGGCCGGCTAACAACATCAGTACAAGCAGCGTACCGGCACCGATGGCCATGACCGTCTGCACCGAGCGATCAACCAGCGTGCGCGGGGCGAGGATGCTGACTTGCCAGCCGGTTTCCTTGATGTCGCGGGTCTGGGTGATCCAGGCCTGCGGGTTGAGAACCAGCGGCTGTGGGGCCTGGGTCGGATAGGGCTGGATGGCGATGATGGCCTGGCGCTCGGCGTCGGTCAGCGTGCGGGTAGCACGGAAGCGCCAGTCGGGCCGCGAAGTCAGGATGACCACGCCATTGTGATCGGTCAGCAACAGCTGCTCGGGCGTACGGCCCCACAGGGTTTCGGTGTGGTCGAGATCGACTTTGACCACCAGCACGCCGACGATCCGCTCGCGGTCCCGCACGGCCGCGGCAAAGAAGTAGCCACGTTTGGCCGAGGTGGTGCCCTGGCCGAAGAAGCGGCCCAGGTGGCCGGCCATGGCTTCGTTGAAGTAGGGGCGGAAGGCGAAGTTTCTGCCGACGAAGGTGTCGTGCTTGTCCCAGTTCGAGGCGGCCAAGGTGTTGCCGCTGATGTCCATCAGGTACATCACCTCGGCACCGGTCTGTTGCACGATGTCCTTGAGCAGGCGGTTGGCGTTGGTCACCGCTTCCAGGCGGAAAGGATCGGCCAGTACATCACGCAGCGCCGGCAGGTCGCCGAGAATTTGCGGCAAGGTCTCGTAGCGGTGCAGGGTACCGAGCAAGTTGGCGACATACAGGTCGAGGGTCTGGCGGTTCTGCGAGGCCAGCTTTTCCTGGTAATAGCGCTCGGCCAAGTGATGCAGGGGCCACAACAATGGGGCCAGGCTCAGCGCCAGCAGGGCCAGGCTGCGCCAGCGGGGACGGCGTGGGGGCGTGGGTTTTGCAATCATCACGTAAATGCGCCAGAAAAGTCTGACGCAATTATGCGCTAGTTAAGGCAGCAGTTCCGCCTCTGCCAATGGCAGGCCTACCTTGTCCTTGTCCGATAACAGCGGTGGCTGCTGCAGCCCCCAGTCGATGTCCAGTTGCGGGTCGTCCCAGCGGATGCAGCGGTCGGCGTCAGGGTTGTAGTAGTCGGTGGTCTTGTAGAGGAACTCGGCCGATTCACTCATCACTGCAAAACCGTGGGCGAAGCCAGGTGGAATCCACAGCTGGCGATGGTTGTCGGCCGACAGGTGCACCGCGACCCATTTGCCGAATGTTGGCGAGCTTTTGCGCACGTCCACGGCGATATCGCGGATTTCCCCGTGTACCACGCGCACCAGTTTGCCCTGGGTGTTTGCCACCTGGTAGTGCAGCCCGCGGAGCACGCCCTTGATGGAACGCGAGTGGTTGTCCTGGACGAACTCCACGTTCACGCCGGTTTGCTGTGAGAACTCACGGGCGTTGAATGCCTCGAAGAAAAAACCACGGCTGTCAGCGAACACCTTTGGCTCGATGATCAGTACTTCAGGGATTGCTGTAGGGGTGATGTTCATAGCGGCTCGCTGGCCCGTCGCTCAAGTATTGACCCTAGTCGGCCTTGCCGGAAATTTCCGCGCGTAGCTGTAACAGGATGCATAAGGTGTGGCTATGGTAGACAGCAGGCCGCTCCTTTCACCAGACCAGCGCTGACGTGTGCCGATTGTTATCGATTTAAATTCGCTGAATTGCGCGGAATTCTTCGATTTTCAGGCTTCAAATATCGATATATATCGGTTATAAATTGAAAAACGCCCCAGCTCACCCGGCTCAGGGCCATCACAGAGGTCACCCATGAAAACCCTCAACTCCACGCCCCGTGCCGATGGTTTCCACATGCCCGCCGAGTGGGCTCCACAAACTCAGGTATGGATGGTCTGGCCGGAGCGCCCGGACAACTGGCGCCTGGGCGGCAAGCCGGCGCAGGCTGCCCACGTAACCCTGGCCAAGGCCATTGCCCGTTTCGAACCTGTGACCGTCGCGGCCTCCGCTGGCCAGTACGAGAACGCTCGGCGCCAACTCGACCAGCCGAACATTCGCGTGGTTGAAATCAGCAATGACGATGCCTGGGTGCGTGACACCGGCCCTACCTTCGTCATCAACGACCATGGCGAAGTGCGCGGTGTAGATTGGGGCTTCAACGCCTGGGGCGGCTTCGATGGCGGCCTGTACGCACCCTGGAACCGCGACGAGGAACTGGCCGCCAAGGTGCTGGAAATGGAGCGCTGCCAGCGCTACCAGACCGAAGGTTTTGTGCTGGAAGGTGGTTCGATCCACGTAGACGGCGAAGGCACCGTGATCACCACTGAGGAATGCCTGCTCAACCGCAACCGCAACCCTCACCTGAGCCGCGAGCAGATCGAAGCGGTGCTGCGCGACCACTTGGCAGTCGACACCGTGGTGTGGCTGCCCGACGGCTTGTACAACGACGAAACCGACGGCCACGTCGACAACTTCTGCTGTTACGTGCGCCCGGGCGAAGTGTTACTGGCCTGGACCGATGATTCCAACGACCCCAATTACGCGCGCTGCCACGCAGCCATGGACGTGTTGAAGAACACCCGCGACGCCAAGGGCCGCGAGTTCATCGTGCACAAGATGCCGATCCCGGGCCCGCTGTTCGCCACTGCCGAAGAGTGCGCCGGTGTCGACCAGGTCGCCGGCAGCCAGGAGCGTGACCCGTCGGTGCGCCTGGCGGGTTCGTATGTGAACTTCCTGATCGTCAACGGTGGCATCATTGCCCCAAGCTTCGACGACCCGGCAGATGCTGAAGCCAGAGCGATCCTGGCAAGGATCTTCCCCGACCATGAGGTGGTGATGATCCCGGGCCGCGAGCTGCTCTTGGGTGGCGGCAACATTCACTGCCTGACCCAACAGCAGCCAGCGCCGGTCAAGCGCTGAGCGCATAATGGATAAAGAGGCCCGTCACATGACGGGCCTCTTTTTTGCGCGAGCGACGCCCGGAGGCCGAGCTGGCATACGTTTTGTATTGTTTTTCAAACAGATAGCGAGATGGCATGGCCAGGCCGCGCCTCTGATCTGTAACAATACCAACGTAAATTAGCCGCTCACGGGCCAGGGAGTACGTGTGGACATGAACGCAGCAAGTGAGTCGGCTTTGCGCCCATCGGCAGTTGATCGCCAATCGCTCAGGCTTGTGGCGAAGTGGTTGAAACACCATGGAAGCATCAGGGTCAGGACGACCGACCCACGACGTCTGCTTGCCGGGCGATACCCCCAAGGGTTGATCAGTGAAGCAGAGATGCAGGCGCTGATGGCGGTGTGGCACTGATCGATTGCACCTGTACCTGCCTCTCCGCGGGCTTGCCCGCTAAGAGGCAGGTACAGTCAACAAAGATCAGAAGCTGTAGCTACCCGTCACTACAAGGCTACGCGGATCACCCACCTGGATCTGCGCCGCACTGGTCGCCGAGCTGTAATAGGTCTTGTCGGCAATGTTGCTCAACGCCGCCCGCACATCCCAGTCATGCGTACGGTAGCCCGCCAGTGCATCCCAACGGCCATACCCTGGCAATACCGTGGTGTTCTGGTTGTCCGCATAACGTTCGCCCACCAGTGTCAGCCCGGTCTCGGCGTACCACCCCAATTCTGGCTTCCAGGTCACGAACAGGCTGCCATTGCGCTTGGCCACGTCATTGATGCGGTTGCCTTCCTGGCCGTTATTGTCCTTGACGATGATCGCATCCTGCAGGCCAATGCCGCCGCGTACATACCAGTTGCCGACGATGTTGCCGGTGGCCGTCAGCTCGATGCCGCGTGAACGCTGCATGCCGCTGAGCAAGATGATGTTCGGGTCGTTTGGGTCGCGGGTGCGGCGGTTGTAAAGTTCCAGCTCGTAGATAGCCAGGGTGGTGGTCAGGCGCTGGTCCAACCAGTCGCTCTTTACGCCTATTTCTTTCTGCCGGGTCTCTTCCGGGTCGGTTTTATTGGTGTTGCCCTGTGCCCCTGGGGTGATGCCGATCAAGCCGCCACCCACCGGTGAGAAAGTTTTGCTCCACGAGGCGTAGAACGAATGGTCGCGCCATGGCGTGTAGACCACGCCCAGGCGTGGGCTGGTGCTGTTGCTGTCCTGCGGTTCGCGCAAGCCATCCTTGTTGGTGGTTTCCACTTCGAACTGGTCAAAGCGCACGCCGGCGAGAACCTGCCACTGATCGTTCAGGCGAATCTGGTCCTGCAGATAAACCCCGCGGCTGTCGACCACGGTGTGGTTGTTGCTCGATACCGCCAGCGCACCATTGTGCGGCTGGCTGGGTTTGCCCAGGCCTGGCAGGTCCTGTCTGCCAGCGCTGTACAGCAACGGGTCGCGCCGCTGGTTGCCGAACTCCAGGCCCAGCAGCAGCTTGTGTTCAAGGCCCAAGGTGTCGAAGTCGCCCTCGGCCTCCAGGTTGTTGAACAGGTTGCGGGTGTTCAGGTCCTGCTGCCAGCGTTGGCGGGTCAAGGTATTGGTGCCGGCGTCGTAGCCCGTGACATAGGTGTTGTCGAACTCGCTGTCGAGTTTGAACAGGCCCAGGGTGTGGCGCAGTTGCCAGGTTTCGTTCAGCTGGTAGTTCAGCCGCGAACGCAGCGACTGGGCGCGATCATCGATGTAGTCGCGCTGGTCGCCGTAGGTGGTGCCGCGGCTGACGTCGGCGGGGCGACCATTGACCCCAGGAATGCCACGGTCGGGCGTGCGGTTGTAGCGGCTGTATTCATACTGCACCAGCCAGTTCAGGTCGGGGGTGATCTGCCAGCTGATCGACGGGGCGAACAGTTGGCGGCTGCCGTCGATACCATCGCGGAAGCTGTTGTTGTCCTGGTTGCCCATGTTCAGGCGCAGGCTGACCGTGTCGCTGGGGTCGGCGCTGAGGTCGGCATACAGGCTGCGCAGGTCTTCGCTGCCGGCCTGTGCTTCGATGGTCGAGCGGCGACCCGGCTCCGCTGCCTTGCTGACCCTGTTGACGATGCCGCCCTGGCTACCACGGCCATACAGCACCGCTGCCGGCCCCTTCAACACCTCGACCCGCTCGATGTTGTGCAAGTCGCGGATGTACTGGCTGTCGTCGCGGATACCGTCCAGGTAGAAGTCGTTGCTGGCCTCGAAGCCGCGGATGCGTACGCTGTCAAAACGGGTGTCGGCGCTGCTGCTGACGTTTGGGATGCCCTCCAGTGCCTTGCCCAGTGTGTTGCTGCCGTAGTCCAGCACATTGGCGGTTTTCACCGTATCGATGGCCTGCGGCACATAACGCACAGGCGTCGAAGTGCGGGTTGCGGTGCTCACCTCCTTGACCCGCGGGTTGTCCTTCTCGCGCTCGCTGTCGGCGGTAACCGACGACTCCGGCAGCGTGGTGGTGGCGGCACTGGCCAGGCTGGCGCTGAAAAGCAGCGACAGGCCGAGCGTCAGGGGTGAAAGGCGGCAGGGTACAAGCATGGGCACATTCAGACCGGGCAGTTGAAAATAAGGTGCGAATGGTAATGCTTGCTATTTGCTCTTGCTTGGGTATTTGTAAAGGGTTGTCTTTACATATGTATCTGTTTGTAACAGTCTCTGCGGCCACGCTTTGCCTGCGCACAGGAAATTGTCCGTTTGATCAAAAGGCAATTTCCTACACAAGATAAATTGCCCGCTGATAGCGCAAACCTGCATGAAAATGCACCGGATACGCCGAATTTCTTGGTTATATCAACCTGCATTTCACGACTTTTTGACATTTGTAATCTCGCGCGGCTAGGATTCGGCCAACGCCTGCTGGCCATGGTATTGGCCAGGCTGCTGCCAAGGGCCGCCGTGAACTTACCGGTTGGCCCGCCCGGCTGGATCCGCATAGCGTCGAACCTACGAAGGGGCGTTGGTTCCCGGCGTCATATTGCAGCGCGTTTTTGATTAAGAAATAAGGAAAACAACATGTTGAAAACCAGGACCAGCCTGGTCGCCCTGGCGATGATCGCCGCGACCCAGGCTCAGGCCAATGACCAGGCTGACAGCAAGGGTTTCATCGAGGACAGCCACGCCAACGTCCTTCTGCGCAACGCCTACATCAACCGTGACAAGAAGCATGGCACCGACGACCAGATCGAATGGGGCCAGGCGTTCATCGCCAACTTCTCCTCCGGCTTCACCCAGGGCACCGTTGGCGTCGGTGTCGACGCATTCGGCCTGTACGCCGTGCGCCTGGATGGTGGCAAAGGCCACAACGGTGGTGGCGGCGTCGACTTCTTCAAACCGCACGAAACCACCAATGCCGAAGGCAACGCCAGCTCGCCGCACAACCTGGCCCGTGGTGGTGCTGCAGTGAAATTCCGCATTTCCAACACCGTGCTGAAGTACGGTGACCAGATGCCAGCACTGCCAGTGCTGCAGTACGACGATGCACGTCTGTTGCCAGAAAGCTTCACCGGCACCCTGATCACCTCCAAAGAGATCCAGGGCCTGGAACTGAACGCTGGCCGCTTCACCCAGGAAGCGCGCAAGAGCGCCGAGCGCCGTGATGGTGGCGGTCTGAAGTCGATCAACGTCTTCGGTGCCAGCTACAAGTTCACCGACAACTTCACCGCTTCGCTGTACACCGCCGACAACGAAGACGTGATGAAGAAGCACTACCTGGGCTTGAACTACGTCTTCCCGATCGCCAGCGACCAGTCCCTGACCCTGGACTTCAACGGCTACAAGTCGGATATCAACAACAAGTACGTAAAAGCCGCAGGCTTGAACGGCGACTCCAACACCATCTGGAGCCTTGCAGCCACCTATGCGTACGGTGCGCACTCGTTCACCCTCGCTCACCAGCGCAGCACCGGCAGCACTGGCTACAACTACGGCTTCTACCAGAACGCCGGTGGCGTGGGTGACGGTGGTTCCACCATCTACCTGGCCAACTCGTACTGGTCCGACTTCAACGCCGAAGACGAGCGCTCCTGGCAGCTGGGCTACGGCCTGGACTTCGGTGCCTACGGCATTCCGGGCCTGACCTACAAGCTGGCCTACGTGGTGGGTGACAACATCAACACCCGCAACGTCGCCAACCCGCAAGGCTTTGGCGAAGGTAAAGAGCGCGAGATCTTCAACCAGATCCGTTACGTGGTGCAGGACGGCCCGGCCAAGGACCTGTCGATCAAACTGCGTAGCTCGTTCTTGCGTACCAACAACGCCGTGCAGCAGAACGGTTACAACGACGACGGCAACGAAGTCCGCGTATTCGTCGAGTACCCGATCAGCATCTTCTGATCTGCAGTTCTTTGCATGAAAGCTGGGGCCGCGCTGCGGCCCTTCGCGGGCTTGCCCGCTCCCACAGGTAAAGCGCCGCCTTCGATGGCGCTGCAAATTGTGGGAGCGGGCACGCCCGCGAAGGGCTGCAGGGCAGCCCCAGTCATGTTTGTCATGCAGGTTCAGTCTCTTCGTGGCGCAGTCTTGATGCCACAGTTCGTGTTGCAGTGTCTCCCGTCTCCGGCGCAAAACTGTCGCTACGCGCCATCCGCCACATCCGCGCATAAAACTCGCTTTCGATCGAGCCACTGAGTAATTCGCCCGGCTTGAGGAATGTGTGCAAGTCCGAAAACAACCCGATTTCGCTGGGGCTGATGCGCCGCGCCAGGTGCTTGGGCTTGAGCTCCGAAGGGTGCTCCAGGCCTGCGGCAGCCAGCATCTCGGCCAGTGCGTGCAGTGTGTTGCGGTGGAAGCTGGCCACCCGTTCGGCCTTGTCTGGTACCACCAGGGCGCGCTGGCGCAGAGGGTCTTGGGTGGCCACGCCAGTCGGGCACTTGTTGGTGTGGCAGCTCTGCGACTGAATGCAGCCAATGGCAAACATGAAACCGCGTGCCGAGTTGACCCAGTCAGCGCCGATGGCCAATACGCTGGCAATGTCGAAGGCGCTGACGATCTTGCCCGCCGCACCAATGCGGATGCTGGAGCGCAGGTTCAGGCCGACCAACGTGTTGTGCACGAACATCAGGCCTTCGCGCATCGGCACGCCCATGTTGTCGCTGAACTCGCGAGGTGCCGCGCCGGTGCCGCCTTCTTTGCCGTCGACAACGATGAAGTCAGGGGTGATGCCGGTGGCGAGCATGGCCTTGGCAATGCCCATGAACTCCCATGGGTGGCCCAGGCAGAACTTGAAGCCCACGGGCTTGCCGCCCGAAAGCTCGCGCAGGCTGGCTACGAACTGCAGCAACTCCACTGGTGTGCGGAAGGCGCTGTGCGCCGCCGGCGAGATGCAATCCTCGCCTGCACGTACGCCACGGGTCTCGGCAATTTCGGGGCTGACCTTGTGCCCCGGTAAAATGCCGCCGTGGCCAGGCTTGGCGCCCTGGCTGAGCTTGATCTCGATCATCTTCACCTGTGCCGAGCGGGCCTGTTCGGCGAAGCGCTGTGGATCGAAACGACCGTCCTCGGTGCGGCAGCCGAAATAGCCGCTGCCGATTTCCCAGATCAGGTCGCCGCCGTGCTCACGGTGGTACGGGCTGATGCTGCCTTCGCCAGTGTCATGGGCAAACCGGCCCATGCGCGCGCCGCGGTTGAGTGCGGCGATGGCGTTGGCGCTGAGGGCGCCGAAACTCATCGCCGAGATGTTGAAGATCGAGGCCGAGTAGGGCATTCGGCATTGCGGCCCGCCGATGGCAATGCGGAAGGAGGCAGGGTCTGGCGTGGCCACCGGCAGCATGGAATGGCTGATGAACTCGAAACCAGGTTGGTAGGCGTCGTTGAGCGTGCCGAATGCTTTCTCGGCGCTTTCGTTCTTGGCGCGGGCGTAGACCAGCGAGCGTTGCGAGCGGGAGAACGGCAGCTTGTCGTCGTCACCTTCGATCAGGTACTGGCGGATTTCCGGGCGGATGGTTTCGATCAGGTAACGGATATTGCCCAGGATCGGGTAATTGCGTCGCACCGCATGGTGGCTTTGGCGCAGGTCATTCAGACCGACCAGGCTGAGCAGCGCGGTGATCAGCGTTACCGGCCACAGCCAGGCATGTTGGGCCAGCAGGGGCAGGCTGGCGAAAGTGAAGACAAGGCAGAGTACGAGGCAGGCGTAGCGGCTGGGAAGAGAGTGTTTCATGGGTCCATCGCAGGCAGGATGACCGGGCATAGGATAGGCAAACGCAGGGGACGGAAAACCTGGGTAACCGGTAAAAGACTGTTACCTGATTGCGAATTCCCAGGCCTGCGCAGCCCTATGTTGTGGGCGGCCTTGTGTCGCGATGGGCTGCTCCCACAGAAGATCGCGTTAGCCAGGCAGCAGTATGCTGACCCGCAATCCACCGCTCTCACGGTTCGACAGCATCAGCTCACCCCCATGGCTGGTGGCGATCCGCTGGGCAATGCTCAGCCCCAGCCCATATCCGCCGGATGCCTGGTTACGCGACCCCTCACCGCGCACGAACGGGTCGGTAATGGTCGTCAGCAGCGCTGGCGCAATCCCCGGCCCGCGGTCGTCGATGTGGATGAACACCCCTGTGGTGGTCCGCTCCAGCGTGACAGAAACATCCTTGGCATAACGCAACGCATTGACCAGCAAGTTCTGCAGGCAGCGCTGCAGCAGCAGGGCATCCCCCCGCAGGCTGTTCACCCGGCCGTGCACGGGCAGTGGTTCCTGGTCAGTCGCCAGGTCCGCACACTGGCGCGTCACCAGCCGGTCCAGGTCCACCTGCTGCAAATTCTGCTGCTCTCCGGCACGCAGGTAATCCAGAACCTGACCGATCATATCGTCCATCTGCGTGATGTTCTGCCGCAGGCGCTGGCGGTGTTCGTCATCGGGTAAGCGCTCCAGGCGCAGGCGCATGCGAGTCAGTGGGGTGCGCAGGTCGTGAGACACGGCGGCCAGGAAGTAGGCCTTGTCGTTGACCATGGCAATCAGCCGCTGCTGCATCGCATTGAACGCCTGCGCCGCCTGGCGCACCTCCTCCGGGCCATCCAGTGCCAGGGGAGGCTGTTCGAGGTTACTGCCCAGGCCGCGTGCGGCATCGGCCAGGCGCCGCAACGGGCGCAGGCACAGGCGCACGGCAATCAGGCACACCAGCAACACGGCGACAATACGCAGCGCATACACCCGCAGCAGGTAATCGCTGATCAGCACCCACGCCGACTCGCCGCTCCAGCCCTGCAGTTCCTGGCCCGCAATGGTCAGCCAGTAGCCATTGGCCAACGGCACCGCGAACTGGATATGCGCCTGGGCCGTGCGCAGGCCGAACAGGCTGCGCCAGACGATCGGTTGGCCCAGTTCGTCGGTGAGTTGCACGTTCATCAGGCGCACGTCCTGGGCATGCCCCAGTTCGTACTTCAGGGCCTGCTGCAGCAACAGCTCGACCCGCCTGCGCCCAGGGCGCTCGTCATGCTCTTGCGCAGGCAGGCTTTCGACGCAGCGAAGCTGGTAGTGGGCTGGCGCCTGCAATGTACCGCCGTGGCAGTCGATCTGGGCAATCAGGGGGGCGCTGCGTGCAGCAACCAGTCGCACGGGCACCTCTAGCGCCTGGGCGAAACGCACATCGAACCAGATGCTGCTCGACATCAACTGGATCACCAGCGTGCCACTGACCATGATCAGCAGCAGTTGACCAAACAAGGTGCGTGGCCACAGCCGGTGAAACCAGCGCATGTCAGGCCCCGGCCGCGAGGGTGGCGATACTCAGCAGGTAGCCCTCGTTGCGGATGGTCAGGATTTGCGCGGCCCCCGCCGGCGCCCGGCGCAGTTGCTGGCGCAGGCGGCTGACGCACATGTCCACCGAGCGGTCGTCGGGCAGGTGGTCGCGGCCGAACGCGCTGCGGGTCAGTTGATCACGCGAGACCACACGGTTGTTGGCTTCCAGCAGTTCGCGCAGCACGCGGTAGTCGGAGCGCGGCAGGGTCAGGGTCTCGCCATCCGGGCGGGTGAGCAGACGCTTGACGTGTTCCAGGCGAAAGCCAGCGAACAGCTGGGCGTCCACCACGGGCTCTTCGGCACAGGTGCCCAGGCGTTGCGGACGACGTAGTACGGCTTTGATCCGGGCAATCAGTTCGCGTGGTTCGAAGGGCTTGGCCAGATAGTCGTCGGCGCCCACTTCCAGGCCGATGATGCGGTCCAGCGTGCTGCCCTTGGCTGACAGCATGATCACCGCCAATCCGGGGGTGGCCTGCAACTGCCTGCACAGGCTAAGGCCGTCCTCACCGGGCAGCATCAGGTCGAGCACCACCAGTTCCACTTTGTGCCGGGCCAGCTGGTCGCGCATCTGTTCACCGTCGGCTGCGGCCAGCACGTTGTAGCCGGCATCGGTCAGGTAATCACAAAGAAGTTCGCGGATCTCGTCGTCATCATCGACAACCAGCAGGGTCGTGCTCATGCAGAAAAACACCTGTTAGGTGAGGGCCGGTGGCGCTCGTTACGTTCAATTACATCCCCGTACATGTCGGGTCTGGAGCCCGGAGGGCTGATCCCTAGAATCCTAACAAAAAATCATCTGCAAATACGAAGCCTTCCCAAATGAATCCCAAGAGCATCCCGATAGCGTTCACTCCCTTCAGTCAAAGTGGCAGTCGCCTCAAGCCGCTGGCCTTCTGCATTGCCGTCGCCATCAGCGGTGGGGCAATGGCTGCCGACGGCAAACCCCTTGTACTGGACGCCACGCAGATCGAAGACAGCGCATTACTGCCTGCCGACGACGCTGGCCAGTTGGGCTACACGGTCGAGAGCACCCGTAGCTCCACAGGCCTGGCACTGACACCACGGCAGACGCCGCAATCGGTTACCACCATCACCCGCCAGCAGATGGATGACCGCGACATCCACACCATCGAGCAGGCACTGGGAACCACCCCAGGCGTAACAGCCAACAAGTCCGAGGTGGGTGGGCGTACCGACTACCGCGCGCGTGGTTACTCGATCAGCAACTGGAAGGTCGATGGCCTGCAGACCCAGGGCGGTTCCGATTTCAGTGGCAGCGGCAATGCGCTGAACATGGACCTGTACGAACGCATCGACATCGTGCGCGGCGCCAACGGCCTGCTGGGCGGCACCGGCGACCCCTCGGCAACCGTCAACCTGATCCGCAAGGCACCCACCAAAACCTTCGGCGGCAGTGCCTATGCCACTTACGGCAGCTGGGACAAGCGTCGTCTGGGGGCTGACTTGAACCTGCCTCTGTCCGAAGATGGCCGCCTGCGTTCGCGCTTCGTGATGACCCAACAGGATGCCAACTCCTTCCGTGACAACCAGTCCGAGCGCTCCCGCGCCGCGTTGGCCAACTTCGAATTCGACCTGGACGACACCACCACCCTGGGCGCCGGTTACCAGTATGAGTACAACAAGGTTGTGGGCGGCGGCTGGGGGGCGAACATCCCGATCTGGTACCGCGATGGCAGCAAGACCGACTTGCCGCGCAGCACCAACGTGGTGCCCAGCTGGAGCTTTGGCGAATACACCACCCGCACTGCGTTCGGTTCGCTAGAGCACCGCTTCGACAACGACTGGACCCTGGGCCTGAAAGCCGCCCAGGCCACCACCGAAGCCCTGAACCACCGGGGCCTTGCCAAGGTGAACTCGGCCGGGCGCGGCAGCTATGGTGGCTATTGGGACCAGGACGGCAGCGGCGCCGTACTGAACGGTTTGCACAGCTCCAGCGACACCACCCAGCAGTCGGCGCAGATCGACCTGTCTGGCCCATTCCAGTTGTTCGGCCGCACCCACCAGGCCATGGTCGGCTACAACGACAGCCGCACCGTCGGCTGGTCACCCCAGTACACCTGCACCATGGTCGGCGACGGCATGGCCAGCGCGCCTGCACTGGGCTGCCAGTTCCGCGCCAACAACGGCTTCCCGGTGACCGACTGGCACAATGGCGTGGATGACGACTACGACCTCATCGCCTCGCGCACCGGCCTTCACAGCAAGACCACCACCCGCCTGCAGGGCATGTACGCCGCCACCCGCCTGAGCATTACCGACCCGTTGTCGGTGATCGTTGGCGTGCGCACCAGCAACTATTCTTCGGTCACCCGCAGCGTGGCCGGCGAGCGCAGCAGCCAGGAAGAAAACGGCATCGTCACCCCCTACCTGGGCGCGGTGTATGACCTCAACGACAACTACTCGGTATACGCCAGCTACACCGATATCTTCACGCCGCAAACGTCTGAAACCAGCAGCGGCAGCAAGGTCGAGCCGATTCGTGGGCAAAGCTACGAAACAGGTATCAAGGGTGAGTGGTTCGATGGTCGCCTGAACGCCTCGGCGGCCTACTTCCGCACCAAGCAGGAAAACAAGGCCGTGCTGGACGGCGACCTGACCACCCCGACCGGCGGCAGCGCCTACAAGGCCGGCTCCGGGCAGGAAACCGACGGTATCGACCTGGAAGTCGCAGGCGCCCTGACCCCCAACTGGAACGTCTACGCCGGTTACACCTACCTGCACTTCCGCCGCGTCGACAGCGACGGCCGCAGCGACCCGTCGCAC
The DNA here is from genome assembly GCF_043101865.1 of Pseudomonas sp. zjy_15. Lineage (NCBI taxonomy): Bacteria > Pseudomonadati > Pseudomonadota > Gammaproteobacteria > Pseudomonadales > Pseudomonadaceae > Pseudomonas > Pseudomonas sp. zjy_15. The sequence continues at coordinate 98,305 of NZ_JBICII010000030.1, read as the reverse complement.
CTGTTCAAGGCCTCCACCACCTACCGCCTGAGCGGCCCGCTCGACCGCCTGACCCTGGGCGCCGGCGTGACTGCGCAGAGCAACATCCGCGCCATCTCCAGCCCGGCTGGCCAGCCCACCAACGGCGTGAGCAATGGTGCCACTGACGTGAACTGGTCCGGTTATGCCATCTGGAATGCCATGGCCAAGTACCAGCTCACCGACAACACCAGTGTCAGCCTCAACGCCAACAACCTGTTCGACAAGCACTACTACAGCCAGTACGGGTTCTATGCCGGGGCGATTTATGGTGACCCGCGTAACCTGTCGTTGACGGTAAGCACCGCGTTCTGATCAAGCCCTTCCACAGGGTCTGGCGCTGTACCTGTAGGAGCGGGTTCACCCGCGAACACCGGCGCAGCCGGTGCCTGCAACCGCATCGCCAGCTTCGCGGGCACGCCCGCACACGGAACCAGCGCTGGGTTCAAGGCCTGCGCTGGGCCGCCAAGCGGCCCTTTCTCACCTGGGCTCTGCCGCTTGCCCTGGCTCAACCGGCTTCTCCAACTGGCCCTCGAAGCTATTCCAATCCTCACCAAACAGCTCCACCGGATGCATGGTCCGGTCTGCGCCATTGCCACAGGCTAGCGCCTTGGCAGGGCAGTACAGGTCGCAACCCCAGCAGATACGCTCGGGGTGGCGAGGGTTTGTGGGGAATCTCTTGGCCATGCTCAACCTCCCTCAGGGCTACCTGATCTGAACGTAAACCCCTCGCCCTGCGCGTCGTTTGACGGGCATCAATCCATTGACGATCGCCAGGTCACCGTACATCGCGCATCCAGATATCTGGTTGATAGATATCTGGATCAGAGATATTTTCCACCCTATGTCGGTGCGCCGGGACAACACAATGCGGGTCATAACGAAAGCGGCGGTTACCAAGGCGATTGAAGCCCCCGACCAGTGGAAAGCGCCCCTAAGCCTGTGGCTGACGACCTTCGACAGGGCGACGCTGCGGTTTGAATCTTTTGAACAGTTGAGGCAGACGTGGGCCACGGTGTCTGGCTGGAATGTTGATCGCATCCCCCACTCAAAACTCAGGCCCGCCAGCCGCAAAGGGCCGCTTGATATCTACGTGTTCGATATCAAGAAAAACGAATGCCGCCTGATCGCGTGGCTCAATGCGCGAACGGGCACTCTCTACATCAAGGCCATTCTGTCGCAAGCCGAGTGCGACAAGTGGTGCAGAAGCGATATCAGGTAGCAACCTGGGCAGCGCGATATTTCAATTCGACAGGTGACAACATGAAGCGGGATAAAATCGAAGCCAATGGACGAGATGCCTTCATCGCTAATATTTCACCCATGCTCGATGGCCTGAACACTCAGATGGCAACCATGGCCCAGCTTCTGGCCGCCTGCCATGACCCCATCAAGGATGATGCCGAGCTTGAGGCACGCATGGCCTTGATCGACGAGCTCTACTCCCATGCGGACAGCGAAGGCCACGCTGCGGCACGCTTTGCCGAGATGGTAGCGGACCGCGTCTACGAGTATGAGAGTGAGTCTGTATTGGTGCCGTTCGCGAGCCAGGCCGAAGCGTTGGCCTTTCTGCTGTCGGACAGGGGCGTGAAGCAGAAGGACCTGTCGGCGATAGCGACCCAGAGCGCGGTATCCGAGATTCTGAACAACAAGCGGAAGATGACGGTTGCCCAGATAAAGGGCTTTGCTGAGTTTTTCAGCGTACCGGTTGAGTTCTTCATGCATGGGGTGGTTTGACAGGCTCGATAGCTGTCTCCGACCACAGCCCAGACTCGACCAGCGCACTGCACACCATGGCTCGGAACCCGTGGCCGCAGATATCCACCTTGGTGTCGTAGCCCATCGTCCTGAGTGCGGCAACCCCTGCGAACACCAAGTCAAATTGGCTAGTGATCGCGTGGATCTGCCCAAGCAAGGCCACTGCATGCGGCGGGTGTTGCATTCGTTCGTAAAAACGACCAACAGGTCCGACCGGCACGCGATGCAGGTCGCCGAACAGCGGATGAAGGAGTTGAAGCAAGAACTGAGAAAAATGGGATACAGGGTTTAGTTGCCAGGCGTTTGGGTGATCACGATCTGGGGCGGTGAACCGGCATCGTTCGAGGGCAGGGTCAGGGTTGTGCGAAAGCCGAGCTTGTCCAGCATGTCCATCATGGCGTCCAAGGTGAATTTCTCGATCTTGCCATTTGCAAGCTCGGATATGCGGGATTGGGTTACGTTCAGCTTGGCTGCGGCATCATGCTGTTTGAGGCCCATTTTTTTGATGCAGTCAGTGATGAAAATGGACAAGTCCATTTTCAAGGCCATTTTGCTGGCGGTATCTGCGTCGTGGGTGGCGTGGAAAGGGCTTTCGTGGAATTGAAGCGCCATCGGCTTGCCTCGGCAGAAATATCTAAAATTTACGATAAATCGTAGTGGGGATTGGTTGGCGAGTCAAAGCGTTTGTGTTGGAGGGTGTGTCTGTTTTTGAGCTGGGCTGTGATCAGAGAATTGCATCTGCTTGGGGGGGTGGGGCTGCTGCGCAGCCCATCGCAGGCAAGCCAGCTCCTACACCGATCGCGGTGGCTTCAGGGCATCTGTAAGGCAGGGGATTGGGGGCTGGGGGGGTTAAAACAAAAAAGGCCCACCTTTCGGTGAGCCTTTTTTGATACTGCGTATGGTGCCGGCACCAGGAATCGAACCCGGGACCTACTGATTACAAGTCAGTTGCTCTACCATCTGAGCTATACCGGCAATGGGGCGTCATTATAGCGATCGTTTGGCGCCTGTAAACCACTTCCTTGCGAATGTTCGCAAAAGACCTAAGTCACCGGCCCAAAAGAAGAATTTTCCTACCAGCCGCGGTGCATGGTGGTGACGCTAGGCTCGCTTTTACCCGGGTTGAAAAACAGCTTGTCGTTGTCGCAGCCGCGCTTGCGGCATGGGGCTTCTGTGCGCAGGGGCAGGCCTTTGTCGCCGCCCAGCTGCATGCCGGGGTGGTTCCAGCCCAGGTTGCTGTTGGGGTGGGGCGAGGTGCCGCCGGCGCAGCCGGTCAGGGCCAGGGCGAAGGTCAGCAGGGCGAGAGGGTTGGCTCGGGTCACGATGCTCAGGTCCGGTGGTCCATTGTCGGTTCTGGCGCAACGCCAGAAGGTCGCGGGGCTGGCGGGCAGCGCGCGACGTCACTTGTTAATGATTTGGGGGGCGGATGATACACCGTTGCGGCGGTGGAGCATTAGCCTTGTGTTGTCTGGTATGGCCTCTTCGCGGGTGAACCCGCTCCTACACGGGGGCGGGTAAGCCGGGTTATCTGTGTAAGGGAATTCTGAACCATGGGGTCAAAAGCTTCAGGGTTTGGATGCTTCGGAAGTATCCTACGCGCGCCGCCGAAGTAACGCTGTTGTCGGGGAAGTGGCTCACGGATACCGTTCTCGGGTCGCTCTGGCGACTGGGTGTGAGAACCCGACTTGAATAAGCGCTACCCGCCATGGTGGTCGTACGTGGGCAGACCTCGGTCTGGCCGGGCTTCCTTATTCACTCGGTTTCTCACCCTGCGTACGGCTGCCGCCCCAAATCCGTGAGAAAGATTTTTGGCAGTCTCCTTCCGTGAATAAGGATTTGCCATGAAAAAAGATGTTTCTGAGCCAATCACAACCGCAGGCGTGGAAACCTTCCTCGCAGCCGGTAACCCATCCCTCAATCTGCTACGCGTAGAGCCCGGCGTCCCTGTCGATGCTGCCTACGAGCATGTCTCGATCCTGATGGGCTACATCAAGCACCTGGTGCGCGAGGGGGATATGGAGGACGACCATAAATTTCTGGGTGCAGCCGATTACCTGTGCGACATGGCCAAGGCGCTGATGAACGATATCGAAATTGCCAAGGGCAAGGCGCATTAGGCATTGACGCGGTCATTTGTGGGAGCGGCCTTGCGTCGCGAAAGGGCTGCAAAGCAGCCGGCGATTTCAGAGATTGCGCCGAAAACGGGGGCCGCTTTGCGGCCCTTTCGCGACGCAAGGCCTCTCCCACAAAAGCCGCTTGCGCTAACCACAAGAAATGTTTATGCACAAGTGGCATCGGCGACCTGAGCGAAAGGCATGCCGGATCGCTACGCCGCTGGTCTTTGCGCAAACGCCTGTTTTTACTGGGCTGTAGCCGCAAGCAGGAATAAGCCAAGCGCTTGAAATAGCGCTTGGATCCAACAGGTAATCACAAGCTTGTTCACAGACTTATCCACAGGTTGTGCTGCGGCTAACCGTCGCGTTCCGCAAGAATGAGCAGGTTGCGCGGGGTCAGTGGGTAATCGCAGAACAGGCCCAGGCGCACGTCATAGCCTTGTTCTTCGAGGAACAGGGCGCGATCGAGTACCAGCCACAGCTCCAGTGGCCGACGGAACAGGTTGCGTACGCGCTCCAGGTTCCGAACCTCGGCCAGGCGTTGCCAGCCCGCAGCTTCCAACATTGCCCAGTCCGGGTTGCCACTCACTGGCAATTGCTTCAGTTCAGCCAAGTCACGGCAGTATTGCTCGAAGGGCTTCTCCAGCCAGGCCACCGGCAGGGAAGGCGTCGGCAGGTATTCATCGCTCTGGCGCTGCTGGCGTTGCAGCAGGTCGAAGCCCAGACGCCGGGCCATCGAGGTGTCGCGCTGGCGCCGCACGCGGGCGCCGGCAGTGACGGTTTCGCTCAAGGGCAGGCCCAGGTCGTCCAGCGATAGCTGCAGGCTCGACGCCTGCGCGGTTGTGGATAACGCCTGGTATTGCTGCGCCGCGATGCGGTTGTAGCAGCAGGGGGCTATGGCCAGTTGCCGGCAACCTTGCTGGCTGGCCAGTTGCATCAGGCGTACATGCAGATCGCCACAGGCATGCAGGGCAACCACGCTTTTATCGTCAGCCAGGTGGCGAGCGCTGTCGCTGGCCATCACGTCCTGATGTACGTGCTGTGCTTGCAAGTGGTGGTGTGCACTCAGGGCCTGACCGGCAGCGACCAGTTCGGCGTCGTACTCCAGGCAGGTCAGGTGTTGCCCAGTTTGCAGCAGGCGACGGCCGAGGTGGCCTTTGCCAGAACACCAGTCCAGCCAGTGCCGGGGCTGCTTGCGGAAGGCCAGGTGGCTGGCGAAGGCTTCGATCTGCTGCCATTTGCGGCCGGGGACGGCGACGTCCAGGCGGTGGGCGGCAGGCGGTAGATTGGTTTGCGCAAGGCTGCCGAGCGTGGCGAGCTGTCGGGCTTGTTCGGCCAGTTGCGGGAATGGGGCAGGCAAGCGGTCAATGGCGCTGTCGGCTTCGGCGTCTGCAAGGGAACATTGGCGCAGGTGAGCGGCAAGCGCTGGGTGGGTGGTTTCCCAAGGCAGTTGCAGGGTGGTGAAGGGGCGGGGTTTCCACAGCGGTTGGTGCTCGATCAGGAACTGGTCGAGGGCCTGGAAGCGGGTGCTGAGGTGGTGGCTGTGGAGGGGGCTGGGCATGGGGATGTGTGTTGGGGTTGAGGGCCTGTCCGCGGGGAAACCCGCTCCTACGAAGGTTCAGCATAGGCCTGTTGTAGGAGCGGGCGTGCCCGCGAAGATGGCCAGGAGATGTCAGCGGCCTTGGCAGGCATCCACGCGCAACCAGCGCTCCAGCAGCTTGAAGCCTTGCACCAGCATGAACGAGATCACCAGGTAGAACACGCCTGCAGCGAAGAAGATTTCCACCGGCAGGTAGGTGCGGGCGATGATGGTACGGGCCATGCCGGTCAGCTCCAGCAGGGTCACGGTACTGGCCAGGGCACTGGCCTTGAGCATCAGGATCACTTCGTTGCTGTACGCCGGCAGGCCGATGCGTGCGGCGCGTGGCAGCATGATGTAGAACAGCGCCTTGCCCCGCGACATGCCCAGCGCCCGCGCCGCCTCGATCTCACCTTTGGGGATCGACTGCAGTGCGCCGCGCAGGATCTCGGCAATGTAGGCGGCGGTGTGCAGGGTCATGGTCAGCACCGTGCACCAGAACGGGTCGCGCAGGTAGGGCCACAGCGAGCTGGAGCGCACCGCATCGAACTGCGCCAGGCCGTAGTAGACCAGGAACAACTGCACCAGCAGCGGCGTGCCGCGGAAGAAGAAGATGTAGCTGAACGGCACGGCGCGCACGTACCAATGGCGCGAGGAACGAGCGATGCCCAATGGGATGGCCAGGATCAACCCGGCAACCACGGCAATGGCCACCAGTTCCAGGGTCAGGACTGCACCCTCGGCCAGGCGTGGCAGCCATTTGAAGATGACTTCCCAATTCATTGTTCAGCCCTCGCAAAGCCGCGAGCGGCGCGTTTTTCCATGAAATGCATACCGGTCATGGCAATGACGGTCAGGCCCAGGTAGATGCAGGCCGCAACCATGTAGAAGGTGAACGGCTCTTTGGTCACGGTCACGCCGATTTGTGCGTGGCGCATGATTTCTTCCAGGCCGATTACCGACACCAGGGCGGTGTCCTTCATCAGGATCATGAACAGGTTGCCAAGGCCGGGCAGGGCGATGCGCCACATCTGCGGCAGGATGATCCGCGAGAGGATGCGGGCCTTGGACAGGCCTAGCGCCAGGCCAGCTTCACGGTGGCCTTTGGGGATCGCCAGGATGGCGCCACGGAACACTTCGGTGGCGTAGGCGCCAAAGCACAGGCCGAGGGCGATGACGCCCGCAGCGAAGGCGCTGAGCTCCAGGCCCGGCATGTTCAGGGCTTCGCCGAGGCTGCTCATGAGCCCGACGGTACCGAAATAGATAAGCAGCACCCAGAGCAGTTCGGGCACGCCGCGCACCAGGGTCGAGTAGAAGCCGCCAAGCCATTGCAGCGGCTTGAGCGGAGAGGTCTTGGCCAGGGCGCCGAGCAGGCCCAGGACCAGCCCCAGCAGCAAGGCGCAAAGCGCCAGTTTTACGGTCATCAGGGTGCCGGCCATCATGGCCGGACCGAATCCGTGCAGGTCGATATTCATGGGCAGGTCATTTTAGGGACTGGCGCGCCGCAAGGGCGCGCCGGTCAGGGCGGATCATTCGATGCTGAACGGGAAGTACTTGTCGTTGATTTTCTTGTACGTACCGTCGGCTTTGATTTCTGCCAGGGCTTTGTTCAGGTCGTCGCGCAGCTTGGTGTCACCTTTGCGCACGGCAATGCCGATCTTGTCGCTGTCCATCACCGGCTCGCCCTTGAACTCGAAGTTCGAGCCGTCTTTGCTTTTCAGCCACTCGTACTGCACGTACTTGTCGGCGAGGATGCCGTCGATACGACCGGAAACCAGGTCAAGGTAGGCGTTTTCCTGAGTGTCGTAGAGTTTGACATCGACATCCGGGTAGTTGTCTTCAAGGTAGGTGCCTGCCAGGGTGGCGCGCTGGGTGCCGATGACCTTGCCCTTAAGCGACGCTTTGTCGGTCTTGAAGTCGACGTTTTTCGGCGCGATGAACTGCAGCTTGTTGGAGTAGTACGGATCGGTGAAGTCCACAGCCTGCTTGCGTTCGTCGGTGATCGACAGCGACGACACCAGGAAGTCGAACTTCTTGGCGTTCAGGGCCGGGATGATGCCGTCCCAGTCGGAGGTAACGACCGAGCACTCGACTTTCATCTTGGCGCACAGGGCGTCGCCGATGTCTTTGTCGAAGCCAACCACGTTACCGCTGGCATCCTTGTTGTTGAACGGTGGGTAGGCGGCTTCGATGCCCATGCGCAGTTTTTCTGCGGCCATGGCGTTTGCCGACATCACCAGCGTGGCAGCAGCTGCCAGGAGAAACTTCTTGTAGGTGTGCATGTATTGCTCCGTTAGCGGTGGCTGGACATGAATTGCTTGCAACGCGCCGAGGTCGGGTTTTCGAAGACCTGCTGCGGCGATCCCTGCTCTTCGACCAGGCCCTGGTGCAGGAAGACGACTTCACTGGACACATGGCGGGCAAAGCTCATCTCGTGCGTCACCAGCAGCATGGTACGGCCTTCTTCGGCCAATGCGCGGATAACGTTAAGCACTTCCTGGACCATTTCCGGATCGAGGGCCGAAGTGGGCTCGTCGAACAGGATGACCTTGGGCTTCATGGCCAGGGTACGGGCAATGGCGGCGCGCTGTTGCTGGCCACCGGAAAGCTGGGCGGGGTAGCTGTGGCGTTTGTCGTAGATGCCGACCTTGTTCAGCAGCGCTTCGGCGGCTTCGATGGCCTCGGCCTTGCTTTGGCCGAGCACGCGGCGTGGCGCCTCGATGATGTTGTCGAGGATCGACATGTGCGGCCACAGGTTGAAATTCTGGAAGACAAAGCCGATTTCGCTGCGCAGGCGATTGATCTGGCGGTTGTCGGCAGCGATCAGGTCGCCATTCTTGGAGGCCTTGAGCTTGAGGGCTTCGCCGGCGACCAGGATTTCGCCCTGGTGCGGGTTCTCGAGCAGGTTGATGCAGCGCAGCAGGGTGGACTTGCCGGAGCCGGACGACCCCAGGATGGAGATCACGTCACCGTCGCGAGCGGTCAGCGAAATGCCCTTGAGAATTTCCTGCTCGCCGTAGCGTTTGTGCAAATTGCGGATTTCCAGCGCGGGCGTGGCCTGAGCCATGTGCGGTCCTCATGTGTTCGGGTGCGTTCCCAGCTGTTGGCGGCCTTCCTGGCGTGCGCCAAGCTAGCATAGCGGCATTATGACGGCCAACAGGGTCGCCGGGGACTGGGGGCACTGGTGGGGCAGTTTGTCGCATCGCTACAGCGTAACGTCGCGCAGATGTCCGCGAAGGTGTCGCCCAGCACCAGAGCCTTGATGAAAAAAGGCCCGATGGTGCCAGCTTTGGCCGGCTCATGGAAGCTGTTTTGGCCCATTGGAGGGGTAAACCCGACCTTTTGGCCGTAGGAACGGGTTATCCCGCGAATGCCTCTTTGAGATCGTGAGGTTGTACCCATGGGTTGCACTTTTTGTATTGCGCTGGTGCAAAGGTGTTACCGAGGAGCACCTTTGGTGCGTTTGTAAGTGGGTATTTCAGTAATCCGCTCATTTGATGCCCTTTCGGTCAGGCATTGGCCGAAAGCCCTCCAAGCCCTCTCCTGAAAGGCCTGTAGAATTTTCTGACGAATGCATTTAGCACCTGGCGCGTTTATTGCCAGCAGGAAACCGCCGATTGCAGTGACGCCTAGGTCAACCCCTGGCGCGCTCTGTATCCGCAGTCGGCGTGGTCCACTCCTTACAAAGGTAGTTTCAATGAGCGGTAACAATTCCAATGACCTCGCTCAGGGGCTCAAGCAACGGCATGTGACCATGCTGTCCATCGCTGGCGTCATCGGTGCCGGCCTGTTCGTAGGCTCCGGCCACGCCATCGCAGCTGCCGGCCCTGCCGTGCTGCTGGCTTACGCTGCCGCCGGTACGCTGGTCGTGCTGGTGATGCGTATGCTGGGTGAAATGGCAGTCGCCTCGCCTGACACTGGTTCGTTCTCTACGTATGCCGACCGCGCCATCGGGCGCTGGGCCGGTTTCACCATTGGCTGGCTGTACTGGTGGTTCTGGGTGCTGGTGATTCCGCTGGAGGCCAACGCCGCCGCGGCCATTCTGCATGCCTGGTTCCCGGCGGTTGACCTGTGGGCGTTCTCCCTCATCATTACCCTGGCACTGACACTTACCAACCTGTGCAGTGTGAAGAACTACGGTGAGTTCGAATTCTGGTTTGCCCTGCTCAAAGTGCTGGCGATCATCGGCTTCATCGCCGTGGGCTGTGCTGCCTTGTTCGGCTTTGTTCCGAACAGCCAGGTGAGCGGTGCCAGCCACCTGTTCGATACCCAGGGCTTCATGCCCAACGGCCTGGGCGCAGTGCTGGCAGCCATGCTGACCACCATGTTCTCGTTCATGGGTACTGAAATCGTCACCATCGCCGCTGCCGAGTCGAAGGACCCGGGCAAGCAGATCAGCCGTGCCACCAACTCGGTAATCTGGCGTATCTGCCTGTTCTACCTGGTGTCGATCTTCCTGGTTGTGGCCCTGGTGCCGTGGAACGACCCGGCCCTGGCCGAGGCTGGCTCTTACCAGACCGTGCTGAGCCGTATCGGTGTGCCGAATGCCAAGTTGATCGTCGACATCGTCGTGCTGATTGCCGTGACCAGCTGCCTGAACTCGGCGCTGTACACGTCTTCGCGCATGTTGTTCTCGCTGAGCAAGCGTGGCGACGCCCCGGCCATCGCCCAGCGCACCACCAAGGCGGCGACCCCGCATGTGGCGGTACTGCTGTCCACCGCAGCGGCATTCCTTTGCGTGTTCGCCAACTTCGTGGCACCGGCCCAGGTATTCGAGTTCCTGCTGGCCAGCTCTGGCGCCATTGCGCTGCTGGTGTACCTGGTGATCGCCGTGTCGCAACTGCGCATGCGCGCCCAGCGTGAAGCCCGTGGCGAAAAGATTACCTTCAAGATGTGGCTGTTCCCGGGGCTGACCTGGGCGACCATTGCATTCATCGTTGCCATTCTTGTGGTAATGGCGCTGCGTGAGGATCATCGTGTAGAGATCATTGCGACTGCGCTGCTGAGTATTGCTGTGGTGGCGGCTGGCTTGCTGGTGCACCGCAAGCGCGAGGCTGCCGGGCGGGCGGCGCTGGACAGCTGATCTGCGCTGGCTGAAATGAAAAGGCCGCGCCCAGTGAAGGGTGCGGCCTTTTTTGCCTGTACCGGCCCTTTCGCGGGCAAGCCCGCAGGTTCACCACAGGCCCGTAGGAGCGGGTTTACCCGCGAAAGGGCCGGGGCGGCTGGCCAATTTCCTTGGCTAATCACCGTTGCAGCCGCCATCGTATTCGCGGGTAAACCCGCTCCTTCAGGGGGCGCAACAGGTTACATGGCCCTGTCAGCCAAACTGCTTCTGCTGTTGCTGCTGTTTGGCCACGAGTTCGGAAGCGGCGATATAGGCTTCCTGGAACTCATCACTCTCCAGCCAGGCCATGGTGGTCTCTTCGTCAGCGCCGTCCAGCCATTTGCGGTAGGCGTTGAACACCAGCACGATGTAGTCGGTAGCGTGTTCTTCCTTGTGTCCCTTGAGCACCAGGGCGAGCAGCGGATCTACCAGGAACACCGAGATCATTGGCACCAGGCCGCCTTCCTGGGCTTCCTTCATCTTGTTGAACATCGCGTCGTAGCTGCCCGACTCCATGGCCTTGTTGTACACCTGCTCGACGCTTGCGCTGTCGCCGGCGCTGGCCTTGACCGCTTGGCCGCTGCGTACCATGCGGTTCTGCTTGGCCTTGCTGGCGGCGCGCTTGGCGCGTTTCTGTTGCTTGGTAGGGGTGGCCATGGGCAAATCCTTGGGTGTGTCTGAAAGTGCGCGTATTGAAGCGCAATTGCCCGATAAACCCAAGCAGTGCTCCCGGGCGCTGCCGCTTGAGATGTCTGTGGGATACATATCCAGATTATGCGAACCGTGGGCCCTGCGTAGCTTCTCTCCCGCTGCCAGCCATGCTGGCTGGCAGCCTGTCACCGCGCCAATTCGGCGTCTGTGAGTGATGCGCACGTTTGCGCTGCAAAGGAGGAGTCATGAAGCACTTTTATCTGGTCACCCTGTACGGCTACACGGACGATGGCAGGGTTTACTATCCAACCGGTTTCGCCGGTTGCGACGAACAGAGGATTACAAAGGCTGACATCGCTGCCGTCATCGAAAAAGGCAAGCAACACGGCCACCTTCGGTTGCACAGCATCTCCTACCTCGGGCACATGACCGAGGATGCATTCGAGCATCTTCGTTCCATGTCGGACGAGTAAGGTTCGACCCGCAGTCTGCTTATGGCTGCGGGTTTCTCGATTGCATGGCGAGCCTTCAGGTTGCGTTGTGAAATCGGGTGTTCTTCGAAGCCGCGTGAAGTTAAAAAATCACAGGCAACAAAAAACCCGCACTAGGCGGGTTTCTTGTTGTCGCTTCGGGTAACTTTGCAACCACCAGAAGCTTGAAGGTGGTGCCCAGAGACGGAGTCGAACCGCCGACACGAGGATTTTCAATCCTCTGCTCTACCGACTGAGCTATCTGGGCGACGAGGTGAATTAAATAGATTTCCGGACCGCTCGTCAACGACTTTTTGAAAAATTTTTAAATTAATTCCGTCGCTTACGATTTTTGGGGTCATTCGGCCGGTGGAACGTAGCCTTCGGCCTGGGCGTATTCTTCGCCGGCGAAAAACTTGTCCATTTCGGCCTGGAGGAATTTGCGGTCCTCGGCGTTCATCATGTTCAGGCGCTTTTCGTTGATCAGCATGGTCTGGTGCTTCTGCCAGTCGGCCCAGGCTTTCTGCGAGATGTGTTCGAAGATGTCCTGGCCCTTGGCGCCGGGGTAGGGCGGGCGTTCCAGGCCGGGTAGTTCTTCTTGGTACTTGCGGCACATCACGGTGCGAGTCATCGGGCGTCTCCTGCAATCAGTTCGTCGGTCGCGCGTTCAAGCAGCTTTTTCACCGGGGCGGCAAGGCCCAGACGCGGCGGGGTGGCGAGGTTATACCAGAGCCAGTCGGCCTCGGCCACGTGCTCGCCGACCGGGTCGACGCGTACTAGCCAGGGTTCGATTGCCAGCTGGAAGTGGCTGAAGGTATGGGTCAGGCCGTCCATGGCGTGGCGGCCAGCCAGGCGCAGGCCATGCTGGTAGGCCAGGTCGTCGAGCTGGGCGATGTCGTCCAGTTCCGGGAGGCTCCACAAACCACCCCACAGGCCGCTGGAAGGACGGCGGTAAAGCAGGATGGCGCCTTCGTGGTTGGCCAGCAGTGGCATCAGTGTGCGCCGTTGCGGTAACGCCTTGCGCGGTTTGGGCTCGGGGTAGCGGGTTTCTTCGCCGTGCAGGTGCGCTTCGCAGCCGCGCTGCAACGGGCAGATCAGGCAGCTGGGCTTGCTGCGCGTGCACAGCGTGGCGCCCATGTCCATCATCGCCTGGGTGTAGTGGTTGGCGCGTTGTTGCGGGGTGAAACGCTCGGCGGTGGCCCATAGCTGGTTGGCAACTTTGGGTTCGCCGGGGTAGCCGGCCTGGGCGGTGTAGCGTGCCAGCACGCGCTTGACGTTGCCGTCGAGGATCGGTGCGCGGATGCCCATGCTGATGCTGGCGATCGCGCCGGCAGTCGAGCGGCCGATGCCGGGCAGTTCGGTAAGCTGCTCGACACTGCGCGGGAATTCGCCGCCATGTTGCTCGACGACGACCTTGGCGGCTTTTTGCAGGTTGCGTGCGCGGGTGTAGTAGCCCAGGCCCGTCCACAGGTGCAGCACTTCGTCCTCCGGTGCCTCGGCCAGGGCTTGCACGGTTGGCAGGGCCTGCATGAAGCGGTCGAAGTAGTTGAGCACGGTGCTGACCTGAGTCTGCTGCAACATGATTTCCGACACCCACACGCGGTACGGCGTGATGCCCTGTTGCCAGGGCAGGTCGTGCCGGCCGTGCTCGTCATACCAGTCCAGCACAGCGCTGGAGAACTGCTCGGGGCTCATCGGTTGAACAGCCCCTTGAGCGCGTCTTTCAGTTCCGGGCTCACTTTGTCTCCAAGTTTTTCATCAAGTTTTTCATCGATCTTGTCTTTCAGGCGGTTGCCGGCCAGTTTGGCGGCAACCTTGCCCAGGCCGTTCTGGTCCAGGCGGCAGGCCTTCGCGCCGAGTTCCAGCGGGCCACGGCAGCGCAGGGGCACTTCAACACCCACATAGCGTTCGTTGACCTGGCAAGCCGGGTCCGGCATGGCACGCTGGTCGCCTTCGACGATTACGCCGATGTTGTAGTCCATGCCCAGCACGCGCAGGTCGAGGTCACCATGGCCGTTGACGGTCAGGCCAGGGATGCGCGCCTTGAGGTCCGGGTTGCTGGCGACGCCATTGCGCACCACCAGGCTGCCGCGCAGTTCCTGGAACGGGGTGTCCTTGCCACGTGGCTCGCTGTTCAGCGTCTTGCGATTGAGCGTGGCGATGGCCTGGCACAGCTGCTGTTCCAGGTTGGCATTGACCAGCACGCCGTCGTTGATGGTGAAGTTTGCGCTGCCGTTCAGGGTGTCGACCAGTGCCTTCTGGCTGTTACCGGTGGCTGTCATGTCACTGGTCAGGGTCAGCAGGCCCTTGACCGGTGGTGTCTGCTCCTTGCCTTCGGTCTTGATGAAGTGCTCCACCGGCACCCGCTGGATGTTGGTGCTCACACCCAGCTGTGGCACGGCAGGGCGTACGTCGACCGTGCCCTTGGCTTCGAAGGTGCCGTTGTACAGCTCTCCGCGCAGGGTTTGCAGAGTCAGCAGGCCGCCTTGGCCAACGGCCTTGAGCTGGGCGCCTTCGATCGGCAGCTTGTCCAGGGTCAACGAGCCGAAGGCCAGGTCAGCCTGCAGGTCGAGGGCGCGCAGCCGGTCGATCGGCAGCAGTTTGTCGTCGCTCCAGGCCACTTGCGTTGGGGCGTTGGGCAGTGGTGTGGTGCCGGCACTGGCTACGGCGCTGGCCTCTTGTTGCTTGACCTCGGCCTGGCGCGCAGCGGTGGCGCCCTTGGCCTCCTCGCTCTTGGCCGGCAGGTAGCGGTCGGCGTCGAAGGTGTCGCCCTTAAGCTGCAGGCGCAGGGCTTGTTTGGCGAAATCTTCGACGGCCACGCGGCCGCTGAAGGTGCTGTCGTCCAGCTTCACTGCCAGGTCTTCCAGGGCCAGGCTGCTGGGCGTGCCCTGCAGGCGAGTGACCAACTCCAGCTTGGCGAAGGCGGCCGGATCGTTGGTGGCCGGCAGCGGGCGACCAATGCTTTCAAGGAAGGCGCGCAGGTTGAACTGGGCGATGGACAGGCCGCCGCTCAGCTGGGGTGCCTTGTCCAGATCGCGCAGGTTCAGCTCCCCGAGGGCGCGCAGTTGGTTGGCCGAGACTTTCAGGCCGTTCCACGAGGCGACATTGGCGGCCAGGTCGACCAGCAATTGGCCTTGGGCGGCGAAGGTCACGGTCTTGCCGCCGGTAGGCTCCCCCGAGGTTTCGCCCGACAGGCGCATGTCTTCGAAGTTGTAGCGCTTGAGTTTGCGGTCGAAGCGCAATTCGCCGGCCAACTCGGTACGGGCCTTGATGCTCGGCTGGCTGGCGCTGATGAAGGCACTGGCCTTGAGCGGGATGTTTGCGCCTTCATGGATCGGGCCGGTGCTCAGCTGGATGCTTTCGGCGCTGTAGCTGTGGCCGGTCTTGGCATCGGTGTACTGCACGCGGGCGTTGTTCACGGTCAGGCTGTCGATGTCCAGCTTGATGGCGCGGTCGTTGCTTTCGGCGGTCGCAGGCTTCTGCTCGGCAGGAGCCTGTGCGGATGCATCGGTGCTTGCGCCGTTCTGTGCGGGCAGCGGCTTGCCGATGTCTTCCCAGTTGCCATGGCCCTGTTCGTCACGCGTCAGGGTCAGGTTCAGGCCTTCGACACGTACGTCGCTCATTTGCACTTCGCGGCGCAGCAGCGGCAGCACACGGACCGAAAGCCCGAGCATCTGCAGGTCGGCGAACGGCTCCTTGGGGTTGTTCAAGGTAGCGATGCTGGCTTCGTGCAGCTCCAGGCCCAGCCATGGGAACAGGCTCCAGCCGATGTCACCGTTGAGGGTCAGTTCGATGTGAGCCTTGTCGCGTGCCAGCTGGCGAATCTCGTCTTTGTAGTCGTTGGGATCAAAGAGGTGGGTCAGGGCGAAGCCCAGCGCCACGATGATCAGCAGTAACCCGAGAAGCCCCAGTCCCAGGATTTTGCCGAACGCTTTCATGGGCGAGTCCTTTTAGTCCGTTAGTGAGTTCAGGCGGCAGAGTATAACGCTGTAGCGGTTACCCCTGCTTGTACGACTAGAGATGTAGGAAATTCCTACGCCTGTATCAGATCGTACGGCTTTCGACAGCCTAGTATTGAGCGGGTGCCGGGAACATGACCGTTTCAGTCAGGCAAAATTGAACGATGGCAGATTGCTTTCACGCTGCTTGATGCTGCTACCCTTGCGCCGCTTCGCGAGCACCCTCCCAATAACAAGGATCAGATCCATGACCAGTACTGTCGCGACGGGAACCTCGGCCAGTGCGCCAGGCTTTCTGTCGAAGGAACGCATAATCGCCCGCCCAGGCTTCAACCGCTGGCTGGTTCCGCCAGCCGCCCTGGCCATTCATCTGTGCATCGGTATGGCCTACGGCTTCTCGGTATTCTGGCTGCCTTTGTCGCAAGCCCTTGGGATCACCGCCCCCGTCGCCTGTGCGGCAGACATGGGCTTCATGGCCCGAATGTTCAGCGCCGAATGCGACTGGCCAATCTCGATGCTGAGCTGGATCTACACCCTGTTCTTCGTATTCCTCGGCTGCTCGGCGGCGGTGCTGGGCGGTTGGCTGGAGCACGCCGGCCCGCGCAAGGCTGGCCTGGTCTCGGCCTTGTGCTGGTGCGGCGGCATGCTGCTTTCGGCGATAGGTGTGAAAACCCATCAGCTGTGGCTGATGTGGCTTGGCTCCGGCGTAATCGGCGGTATCGGCCTGGGCCTGGGCTACATCTCGCCGGTATCGACCTTGATCAAGTGGTTCCCGGACAAACGCGGCATGGCCACCGGTATGGCGATCATGGGCTTCGGCGGCGGGGCCATGGTAGGGGCGCCGCTGGCCACCGCGCTTATGGGGCATTTTGGCAATGAGCACGAAGTTGGCGTATGGCAGAGTTTTGTCGCCATGGCGGCGATCTACTTCGTGTTCATGACCGCTGGCGCACTGGCGTATCGCGTACCTCCGACCGGCTGGAAGCCTGAAGGTTGGGCTGCACCGTTGAAGAATGCCAGTAACGCCATGGTCACCGACCGCCACGTGCACGTCAGTGTGGCCTGGAAGACTCCGCAGTTCGCACTGATCTGGCTGGTGCTGTGCCTGAACGTGTCGGCGGGCATCGGCATTATCGGTATGGCTTCGCCGCTGCTGCAGGAAGTGTTCGCCGGTAAATTACTGGGCAACGAACTGACCTTCAGCCAGCTGAGCACTGCGCAGTTGGCGCAAATTGCCGCGATCGCCGCCGGATTTACCGGCCTGCTGAGCCTGTTCAACATTGGCGGCCGGTTCTTCTGGGCATCGTTCTCCGACTACATAGGCCGCAAGAACACCTACTTTGCCTTCTTCGCCTTGGGTGTGGGCTTGTACAGCCTGGTGCCGAACATGGGGCACCTGGGCAACGTGGCACTTTTCGTGGCCGCGTTCTGCATCATTCTGTCGATGTATGGCGGTGGCTTTGCAACGGTGCCGGCCTACCTGGCGGACCTGTTCGGCACGCAGATGGTGGGTGCCATCCATGGTCGCCTGCTGACCGCCTGGGCGGCAGCGGGGGTGCTGGGGCCGGTGCTGATCACCTACCTGCGCGAGTATCAACTGGCGGCAGGTGTGGAGCGGGCAGCGGCTTATGACATGACCTTGTACATTCTCGCGGGTTTGCTGGTGCTGGGCTTTATCTGCAACATGCTGGTGCGCCCGGTGGCCGACAAGCACTTCATGAGTGATGCCGAACTGGCGGCCGAGCGCGCGTTGAGCCATGACAAGGGCGCCGATGGGGCGCGGTCGCTGGAGTGGAAAGCGGCGCCAGGCAGCCTGCCACTGGTGCTGCTGGCCTGGGCGGTGGTGGTTGTGCCGTTGGCCTGGGGTGTCTGGGTGACCTTGCAGAAGACCGCTGTGCTGTTCCATTGATCAGCAGGGGCGCGCGTTGCGCCCCTTTCGCAGATGCAGGAGCGGGCCGTTGTGGTTGTATAGACCTGTAGCGGTATCCAGTCCGCATAAATCCTGGCTTTGCCATATGTCATCCGCGTTTCAAGCTGGCGCGTTCTGGGCCTATAATGAACCCCTTTTCGCCCAATGATTTTGCGGAGCTGGTGATGGTTGAACGTAAGGCTTCCGTCGAGCGCAATACCCTGGAAACCCAGGTCAAGTGCTCGATCAACCTCGATGGCAGTGGCAAGGCCCGATTCGATATCGGTGTGCCCTTCCTTGAACACATGCTGGACCAGATCGCCCGCCATGGGCTGATCGATCTGGATATCGAGTGCAAGGGTGACACGCATATCGACGATCACCATACCGTCGAAGACGTCGGCATCACCCTGGGCATGGCATTCGCCCAAGCCATCGGTGACAAGAAAGGTATCTTCCGCTACGGCCACGCCTACGTGCCGCTGGACGAAGCGCTGTCACGCGTGGTCATCGACTTCTCTGGCCGCCCAGGCCTGCAGATGCATGTGCCGTATACCCGTGCCAGCGTTGGCGGCTTCGATGTCGACCTGTTCCAGGAGTTTTTCCAGGGCTTCGTCAACCACGCCCTGGTAACCCTGCACATCGACAACCTGCGTGGTCACAACACCCACCACCAGATCGAAACCGTATTCAAGGCTTTCGGCCGCGCCCTGCGCATGGCCATCACCCTCGACGAGCGTATGGCCGGGCAGATGCCTTCCACCAAAGGGTGCCTGTAAATGCAAACGGTAGCCGTAATCGACTATGGCATGGGTAACCTGCACTCGGTGGCCAAGGCACTTGAGCACGTAGGTGCCGGTAAAGTGCTGGTTACCAGCGATGCCTCAGTGATCCGCGAGGCCGACCGTGTGGTGTTCCCGGGCGTGGGCGCGATTCGCGATTGCATGGCCGAGATCCGCCGCCTGGGCTTCGACAGCCTGGTGCGCGAAGTCAGTCAGGACCGCCCGTTCCTCGGCATCTGCGTCGGTATGCAGGCGCTGCTCGAGCACAGTGAGGAAAACACCGGCGTCGACTGCATCGGCCTGTTCCCTGGCCAGGTGCGCTTTTTCGGCAAAGACCTGCAAGAAGACGGCGAGCACCTGAAGGTGCCGCACATGGGCTGGAACGAAGTCGCCCAGACCATCGATCACCCGCTGTGGCACGACATCCCTGACCGCGCACGTTTCTACTTCGTGCACAGCTACTACATCAATGCCGGCAAACCGGGCCAGGTGGTGGGGCGCGGTCACTATGGCGTCGACTTTGCCGCAGCGCTGGCCGACGGTTCGCGTTTTGCCGTGCAGTTCCACCCGGAGAAGAGCCATACCCATGGCCTGCAGCTGCTGCAGAACTTCATTGCCTGGGACGGGCGCTGGTAAATGAGCAGGTCGAAGACCAAGGCCCCGAGCATCACCCTTGCCCCCGAGCAGGAGCGCGAAGCGCTCGACACCTTGAAGCGCTTCCTCGAAGACCGCTTCGAACTGCAGTTGGGGTCATTCGAGGTGGCCGAGGTCCTCGAGCTGTTCAGCAAAGAAATTGCACCCCATTACTACAACAGGGCGATTGCCGATGTTCAACTGCACCTCAAGGAGCGGTTCGAGAGCATCGAAAGCGACCTGTGGGCACTCGAGAAGCCCTGAAACCCAACAAATAGACAGGTTCCCAAGATGCTGATTATCCCCGCTATCGATCTGAAGGACGGTGCTTGCGTGCGCCTGCGCCAGGGCCGCATGGAAGACTCTACGGTATTTTCCGACGACCCGGTGAGCATGGCTGCCAAGTGGGTCGAGGGTGGTTGCCGCCGCCTGCACCTGGTCGACCTCAACGGCGCCTTCGAAGGCCAGCCGGTCAATGGTGAAGTGGTTACCGCCATCGCCAAACGCTACCCGAACCTGCCGATCCAGATCGGCGGCGGTATCCGTTCGCTGGAAACCATCGAACACTACGTCAAGGCTGGCGTCAGCTACGTGATCATCGGCACCAAGGCCGTCAAGCAGCCCGAGTTCGTCGCTGAAGCGTGCAAAGCCTTCCCGGGCAAGGTCATCGTCGGCCTGGACGCCAAGGACGGCTTCGTCGCCACCGACGGTTGGGCCGAAGTCAGCTCGGTGCAGGTCATCGACCTGGCCAAGCGTTTCGAGGCCGATGGCGTCTCGGCGATCGTCTACACCGACATCGCCAAGGACGGCATGATGCAGGGCTGCAACGTGCCCTTCACCAAGGCACTGGCTGAAGCCACCCGTATCCCGGTGATCGCCTCGGGTGGCATTCACAACCTGGGCGACATCAAGGCCCTGCTGGACGCCAAGGCCCCGGGCATCATCGGCGCCATCACTGGCCGTGCCATCTACGAAGGCACCCTGGATGTCGCTGAGGCCCAGGCCTTCTGTGACAACTACCAAGGCTGAGGACTGAACCATGGCACTGGCCAAGCGCATTATCCCTTGCCTGGACGTGGACAACGGCCGGGTGGTCAAGGGCGTCAAGTTCGAGAACATCCGTGATGCCGGCGACCCGGTGGAAATCGCCCGTCGCTACGACGAGCAAGGTGCCGACGAAATCACCTTTCTCGACATCACCGCCAGCGTCGATGGCCGCGACACCACACTGCATACCGTCGAGCGCATGGCCAGCCAGGTGTTCATCCCGCTGACGGTAGGGGGTGGCGTGCGTACCGTGCAGGACATCCGCAACCTGCTCAACGCCGGTGCCGACAAGGTCTCGATCAACACCGCCGCGGTGTTCAACCCAGAGTTTGTCGGCGAGGCGGCGGACCGATTCGGTTCGCAGTGCATCGTTGTCGCCATCGATGCCAAGAAAGTGTCCGGGCCAGGTGAAGTGCCGCGCTGGGAGATTTTCACTCACGGCGGGCGCAAGCCGACCGGGCTGGATGCAGTCGAGTGGGCGAAGAAGATGGAAGGCCTGGGCGCTGGCGAGATCCTGCTGACCAGCATGGACCAGGACGGCATGAAGAACGGCTTCGACCTGGGGGTCACCCGCGCTATCAGTGATGCGCTGGGCATTCCGGTGATTGCCTCGGGGGGTGTGGGTAACCTGCAGCACCTGGCAGACGGCATTCTGGAAGGGCACGCCAGCGCGGTGCTGGCAGCCAGCATCTTCCACTTTGGCGAATACACCGTGCCTGAGGCCAAGGCCTATATGGCTTCGCGCGGAATCGTCGTTCGCTGATCCATTGATCGGGGCTGCTTTGCAGCCCTTCGCGGGCACGCCCGCTCCCACAGAGATCTCAGCAAACCTGTTGGAGCGGGCGTGCCCGCGAAGGGCCGCGAAGCGGCCCCAATTGCCTCAGCCGAGGGTCTTGCCGAGCAGCGCGTGGTAAAGCTCGGTATCCCCGAGAATCCCCACTACCTTGTCGTTATCCTGCAGCACCAGCTTGTTGCCGGTTTGATAACGAATCTGCAGCGCATCACGCATGCCGATGTCGGCGTGCACCACGGTCGGCCTGCGTTCCAGCAGCTCCACATCTTGCCCCGGTGCCCATTTCTGCATGTCCAGACCGTTCTGGCCCTGGCGTGCACGCTTGAGCGCGCCGCCTTCGCCAAGGTCCAGCCACGAATCGATACCTGGATCCAGGCACACCGAGCCATTGACCCGTTTGCAGTTGTCCAGGCTGCGCATCAGGCTGCGGCCGCACAGCACGTTCAGCGGGTTGGTATGGGCGACGAAGGTGCGCACGTATTCGTCGGCCGGGTTCAGCACGATCTCCTCCGGCTTGCTGTACTGGATGATCCGCCCGTCTTTCATGATCGCAATGCGGGTACCCAGTTTCAGCGCCTCGTCCAGGTCGTGGCTGACGAACACGATGGTTTTGCTCAACTTGGCCTGCAGGCCAAGCAGCTCATCTTGCAGGCCTTGGCGGATCAGTGGATCCAGGGCCGAGAACGGTTCGTCCATCAGCAAGATGTCGGCATCCATCGCCAGCGCCCGGGCCAGGCCCACGCGCTGTTGCATGCCGCCAGAAAGCTCATCCGGCCTCTTGTTGCGCCACTGGGTCAGGCCCACCAGCTCGAGCTTCTCGTCGACCAGCTTGCGCCGTTCCTTTTCCGGACGACCCTGCATTTCCAGGCCAAAGCTGATGTTCTCGCGCACCGTCAGCCAGGGCATCAGGGCAAACTTCTGGAACACCATGGCAATGCGCTTGGTACGCATCATCTTCAGCTCGGCCGCGGAGCAGTTGGCAATGTCGATGTGCTTGCCTTCGTGCTCGACGAACAACTTGCCGCGGCTGACGGTGTTGAGGCCGTTGATGCAGCGCAGCAGGCTCGACTTGCCCGAGCCGGACAAGCCCATCAGCACGCAGATCTCGCCTTTGTTGATATCGAGGTTGGCCTTTTCGACACCCACCACCAGGCCGGTCTGCTTGAGGATCTGCTCGCGGGTCTGGCCTTGGTCCAGCAGCGCCAGTGCCTCGCGCGGCTTGTTGGAGAAGATGACGTCGACGTCTTCGAAACGAATGATGCTCATGCCTCACCCCTTACCGGCAGTTCCGGTTGCTTGCAGATACGGTCGAGCATGATTGCCAGCAGCACGATCGCCAGGCCCGCTTCGAAGCCCAGGGAGATATCGGCGGTGTTCAGTGCGTTGACCACAGGTTTGCCCAGGCCGTCAGCGCCGACCAGAGCGGCAATTACTACCATCGACAGCGACAGCATGATGCATTGAGTGACACCGGCGGCGATGCTTGGCATCGCGTGCGGCAGTTCGATACGGGTAAGCAGCTGGCGACGCGAGCAGCCAAAGGCCTTGCCGGCGTCCATCAATTCTTGCGGCACGTCGCAGATACCCAGGTAGGTCAGGCGGATGGGCGCGGCAATGGCGAACACCACGGTGGAGATCAGCCCCGGTACCACGCCCAGGCCGAACAGGGTCAGGGTAGGGATCAGGTAAACGAAGGTGGGTACCGTCTGCATCAGGTCGAGCACTGGGCGCATGGCGGTATAGAACATCGGTTTGTGCGCGGCGAGGATACCCAGTGGCACGCCGATCAACACACACACCACCGTGGCGAAGGTGACCTGCGCCAGGGTTTCCATGGTTTCCTGCCAGTAACCCAGGTTGAGGATCAGCAGGAACGACAGGGCAACGAACGCGGTCAGCGCCCACTTGCGCTGGATCAGGTGCGCCAGGGCGGCGAACAGGGCGATGAGAACGAGCGGGTTGAACCAGGTAAGGGTATTGGTGACCCCGTAGATCATGAACTCCAGGCCTTGCGCGATGGCGTCGAAGTAATTCGCGCCATGCTGGGTCAGCCATTCGACGAACGACGCGATGTACTGGCCCAAGGGTATTTTCTGATCGATAAGCATGATAGCGAGCTTCCACCTGCATAGATTGAAATCAACCCGAGGCAGGCACGGTCCTGCCCCGAGGTAGCGCTACTGCGTAGTTCGTTATTGCGTAAGCTTGGCCTTGGCCGCCTCCAGGCCGGGTTTGCCATCAAAGGTGGTAACGCCGGCCAGCCAGGCATCCAGCTTGCCTGGGTTGTCCTTGATCCATTTCCTGGCGGCGGCTTCGGGTTTCATCTTGTCGTCCAGGACATAGCCCATCATGGTGCTTTCATCCTTGAGCTCGAACGACAGGTTTTTAAGCAGTTGGCCAACGTTGCTGCATTCCTGCGTATACCCCTTGCGGGTGTTCGTCAGCACGGTGGCCTTGCCGAAGTCAGGGCCGAAGAATTCGTCCCCGCCGGTCAGGTACTGCATCTTGAAGCGGGTGTTCATCGGGTGTGGTTCCCAGCCCAGGAACACCATTGCCTCGCCGCGTTTCTGCGCGCGGTCAACCTGCGACAGCATGCCCGCCTCGCTGGACTGCACGATCTTGAAACCGGCGTCCTTCAAGCCAAAGGCGTTCTTGTCGATCATGCTCTGGATGGTGCGGTTGCCGTCGTTACCCGGTTCTATGCCGTAGATCTTGCCGTTCAGTTCCTTCTTGAACTTGGGGATGTCGCTGAAATCCTTCAGGCCCTTGTCATACAGCGCCTGGGGGACTGCCAGGGTGTACTTGGCGTTTTCCAGGTTGGCGCGCACGGTTTCTACCGTGCCGGCATCGCGGTACTGCTTGATGTCGTTTTCCATGGTCGGCATCCAGTTGCCGAGAAACACGTCCAGGTCCTTGCCGGTGGCCAGCGACTTGTAGGTCACCGGTACCGAGATCATGGTGGTGTGGGTCTTGTAACCCAGGGCTTCGAGCACAACGCTGGTGGTCGCGGTCGTGACTGTGATGTCGGTCCAGCCGACATCGGAGAAGCGTACAGTCTGACACTGCTCGGGTTCGGCTGCCTGGGCCAGCAATGGCGCGGACAGCAGCGCAACCAGCAACAGCGAGGGTGAACCTTTCATGGATGGACTCCTGAGATATTGTCTTCGGGTTCGCGTGGGTCGCCGGGCTTTCTGAGGGTCCGGTCGACCAGGCCTGCAGAGGGCAGGATGCGTGGCCGTGCTTTACGAGTCGCTTTCGATAATCCTCCAGCGCCGGGCAATCGCCTACTGGTGGGGTCGTATCCAGTACGGAACGGGTCGTATCCAGTATGGGCGATGTCGCTTATGGATTTTTCCACCCCCTCACACGCATTTTTGCGTCACCAGGCCGCTGGAAAACGGCGTGGTGGGCACAGTGCCTTGGCTGAAAACAGCGCGGCGCTGCTGGACAAAAGTACGTCGGTTGCAGACGGCGAGGTGGGCGGTAAAAGCCCGATGATGCTGGCATTCAAGGCGGCCCGCTGTTTGAGCCTAGCAGCTACCCCGCCCTGCGCATGGCGCGCAGAGACAAGCCCAGCAAGAGGTGATTCGACAATGGCCATCAGCGTGTTCGACCTGTTCAAGATCGGTGTCGGGCCCTCCAGCTCCCACACCGTCGGCCCCATGCGTGCTGGCGCCCTGTTCGTACAGGGCCTGCGAGAACGCGGCGAGCTGGAACGTGTAAAACGGATCGAAGTGCGCCTGTATGGCTCGCTGTCGGCCACCGGTATCGGTCATGGCACCGACAACGCCACCATCATGGGCCTGATGGGCGAGTGGCCTGACGCCATTGACCCGACCCAGATCGTGCCGCGTATCGCCGACCTGCGCGAAACCAACACCCTGCAACTGGATAGCCGCTTGCCCATCGAGTTCGTCTGGGCCCGCGACATGCTGCTGCTGGACGAGAACCTGCCGTATCACCCCAACGCCATGACCCTGATTGCCGAAGGCGAGCAGGGCGAGTTGCACCGCGACACCTATTACTCCGTGGGCGGCGGCTTTGTGGTCGATGCAGCCCAAGCCGCCAGCGGTGTGCTGGATGCTGACCAGACGGTGCTGCCGTACGACTTCAACAGCGCCGCCGAACTGCTGCGCCTGTGCAAGCAAAACGACCTCAGCGTGTCGCAATTGATGATGGCCAACGAGAAGGTCTGGCGCAGCGAGGAAGAAATTCGCGCTGGCCTGCACAAGCTCTGGGAGGCCATGCAGGAATGCGTCAACAACGGCCTCAAGTACGAGGGCACGCTACCCGGCGGGCTTAACGTGCGCCGCCGCGCCGCCAAGCTGCACCGCAGCCTGCAGGAAATCGGCAAGCCCAACGTGATCGGCTCGACCATGAGTGCCATGGAATGGGTCAACCTGTTCGCCTTGGCGGTCAATGAAGAAAACGCCGCCGGTGGGCGCATGGTGACCGCGCCTACCAACGGCGCGGCGGGTATCATCCCCGCGGTGCTGCATTACTACATGCGATTCAGCGATGCGGTTGATGAATCCAGCGTTGTCGATTACTTCCTGGCCGCCGCCGCCGTGGGCATCCTGTGCAAGAAGAACGCCTCGATCTCTGGTGCCGAAGTGGGCTGCCAGGGGGAAGTCGGCTCGGCCTGCGCGATGGCAGCAGCGGGTCTTGCCGAAGTGCTTGGTGCCACCCCGCCACAGGTTGAGAACGCCGCTGAAATTGCCCTGGAACACAACCTTGGCCTGACCTGCGACCCGGTTGGCGGGTTGGTGCAAGTGCCCTGCATCGAGCGCAACGCAATTGCTGCGGTGAAGGCCATCAACGCGGTGCAGATGGCGTTGCGTGGTGATGGTGAGCACTTCATTTCCCTCGACCAGGTAATTCGCACCATGCGTGATACCGGGGCCGATATGCACGACAAGTACAAAGAGACCTCGCGCGGCGGCCTGGCGGTCAGCGCTATCGAGTGCTGATTTGCAGATCTGATCTCCAGGGCATCTTCGCGGGCAAGCCCGCTCCTACAGGAACTGTGCAATCCCTGTAGGAGCGGGCTTGCCCGCGAAGACGCACTGGAGGCTGATGCGGGTGCAACACAACCGCCAATGCCTCTTTATGGTGCAGTGATGAGCGCCCCGTCTACCGTTCGTCGGATGTCGCGATCAGTGTTGGCGTTGTCGGTGACACTTAAGGGTGTCGCTTCTGGGAAACCCACGCGGCGCGTGTCACTAAACTGCTCAACCGTTACAGGCAACGCGCTAGCTCGCCTGTTCTGGACGATTGGCCAACACGTTGCAAGTACTTGAAATGCCCAATAAAGGCGTCGTTTTCAGGTTTTTTTGGATGGCCGTTCAAGTTTAGGCACGGCGTTTGCGTTGAGATTGGCAAGCCTACCCCCGGAAAATGACCGAGGGGTCATAACAAGAAGTAAGTGCCCGCCTGAGGCACACCCTGCATTTGTGTGAGGAGAAATCGCGATGACGTCGTACAACTCCGGGAATCCAACCCAGAACCGCACAACACCCCAGTCCATCGGGTTTCTTCTATTGGACAATTTCACCCTGATTTCCCTGGCCTCGGCAGTCGAGCCGCTGCGTATGGCCAACCAGCTGTCTGGCCGCGAGCTGTATCGCTGGCACACGCTGACGGTCGATGGCGGTCAGGTGTGGGCCAGCGATGGCCTGCAAATCACACCGGATGCCGCAATCAGCAATGCTCCGCCCATCGACACCGTGATTGTCTGTGGTGGTGTTGGCATCCAGCGTTCCGTCACCCGTGAGCACGTCACCTGGTTGCAAGCCCAGGCCCGTCAGTCGCGCAGGTTGGGCGCCGTGTGCACCGGCAGTTGGGCACTGGCCTGCGCTGGCCTGCTCGATGGCTTCGATTGCAGCGTGCACTGGGAATGCCTGGCCGCAATGCAGGAAGCCTTCCCGCGGGTGAACATGAGCACCCGTCTGTTCACCCTTGACCGCAACCGCTTCACCAGCTCCGGTGGCACCGCGCCGCTGGACATGATGCTGCACCTGATCAGCCGTGATCACGGCCGCGAGCTGTCGGCGGCGATCTCCGAGATGTTCGTCTACGAGCGTATTCGCAACGAGCAGGACCACCAGCGTGTGCCGCTCAAGCACATGCTTGGCACCAACCAGCCGAAGTTGCAGGAAATCGTCGCGCTGATGGAGGCCAATCTGGAGGAACCGATCGACCTGGACGAACTGGCGGTGTATGTGTCGGTTTCGCGACGCCAGCTGGAGCGCCTGTTCCAGAAGTACCTGCACTGCTCGCCGTCGCGCTACTACCTGAAGTTGCGCCTGATCCGTGCGCGGCAGTTGCTGAAGCAGACGCCGATGTCGATCATCGAAGTGGCATCGGTGTGCGGCTTCGTGTCGACCCCGCACTTCTCCAAGTGCTATCGCGAGTACTTTGGCATTCCGCCGCGTGACGAGCGCGTGGGCTCCAACACCGCGCAGCAGGTGGCCATGATGCCGATTCCGCAGGCCATGACCCTGTCGCCGCACAGCGGGCCGATGGCGGCCCTGAGCCAGGCGCGCAACGAGTCGACATTTGCCAGTGTAAGGCTCTGATACCGCGCCGGCCTCTTCGCGGGCACGCCCGCTCCCACAGGTCACCCGCTGAGCTTGAGCCAGCGGTGATCTGTGGGGGCGGGCTTGTTCCGCGAAGGGGCCGGTCCTGGGTAAATGGATTACGCGCGTTTGTTGAACTGCGCCAACGCTGGCAACAGTTGCTTGTCGATGGCTTGGCGCACCGCAGGCAGGATCGTCGCACTACCGGTGTACATCTGCTCCACCATCCCCTTCAGCGCCCGCGCATTGGGCTCGGTCAGCCCACGAACTACCGCTTCACACGCCTGTTCGGCACTGGCCCCGGCAGGAATATCGAAACCGCGCGCGCGCAGGTGGCCGGCGAGGTCGTCCTGATCAATCAAATCCGCATGCATCATGGCTGTTGTCCCTTTTATCGCTAAGAGAGTGCTGCTGTGATTTACGACCGATTCTGTGACGTGCGCGACAGCCTCGCAAGGACAGAATGTCGCCATGGCTGCTTTGGCTAAGAACAGGTCGTTTACGACTAAATCCCCTGCCAGGCAAGCACGCACACTGAAGCCATTCACGGTACAGAGGGTTTGGTCACCCTCGCTCACACGCAGTGGATGTTGCTCGCTCTTGGCCCCGGTAGCTCACGGCTTTCCGGGGTTATTTTTTTGCAACTGTTATTTATGTCAGTTGTTGGGAATCGATGCCCGTGGTCCAGTAAAGCTCCGATATCTGGAGCATGAACATGAACCGGAAACAATTGAAATTCTGCTTGCTAGGTGCTGTGTTTCTTTTTGGAGGATGCACCGCTTCGGACCCTACAAACTATCTCGACAGTTCGGCGGATACGCTGTTTCAGATCAAGCCAGACCAGAACCTCGCCGCCCTTGAGCGGCAATCGGGTACTGACCAGTATTTGAAGCTTTTGTTGAGTGTGGCAGAAGACGCTGAAGTTAAGGAAGTGCAGGTCAGTCCTGGGCTTGTATCGAAAGATACGGCGATGCTATCAATGCCTCTTACTGACGGCCGAACGGTGAGTTTCAAGTTGTCAAGAAGCGATAGTGTTGCTTCGGGAATGGTAGGGTGGGTTGGCGATTTGCCTTCCAATCGCAGACAACTCTACCCCTCATCTGCGGAAATCGATATGGATCCGCTCAACTGGGTTTCGTTGGTGAGTGACGGCAACCTGGTCGTTGGGGATGTCCGGGTGGATGGGCAGCTCTACCGGTTAACGGCGGTTGGCAAAGGCCAGCAAGTTTTGGTCAAGGTGGATGAATCAAAATTACCACCAGAAGCAGCGCCGATAGCTGTTCC
This sequence comes from Pseudomonas sp. zjy_15, assembly GCF_043101865.1. NCBI lineage: Bacteria > Pseudomonadati > Pseudomonadota > Gammaproteobacteria > Pseudomonadales > Pseudomonadaceae > Pseudomonas > Pseudomonas sp. zjy_15. The sequence goes on along the minus strand of NZ_JBICII010000030.1, from coordinate 69,626 downwards.
TGTGCAAGCGCAGGCAAAAACCAAGTCACTCAGTACGTCTCAGTCGCCAAAAAGCACTATTAGGGTGCTATTCGTTACAACGCAGCAGTCGAGGGCCACGTTTCCGAATTACAAGCTCGAATTGGCTCAGGCGTTACAGAACGCCAACCAATACTTGATCAATAGTAAAATCGATGCCGTGTACGAGCTGTCGAATATTTACGACTCTGACTACGATGAAACAGGCAAAGAACCCAGTACTCAGCTTAATGATATGATAGCCGATAGACCATTAGGGGCGAAAATTCATATCGAACGTGAAAAAGTGCGCGCCGATCTGGTATCTATGCTTTCTACGTATAGTATTTACTGCGGTATAGCGAAGATGCCAGCGTACAGGGAGACGGCTTTCTCGTCCATTAGTTGCTTTGGTGCGTTAGGTCACGAATTAGGGCATAACATGGGGGCTACGCATAGTGACGAGTTTCCCGCTGAGGACATACCCGCTTATGCTTATGGCTACAAGCATACAGCACCAAATTTTCATACGCAGATGCGAACGTCGCATGGCGCCATCCCCTATCATTCAAACCCGCGGTTGCAGTATCAAGGGGTTCCGATGGGTACGGTGGATAAGAATGATGTGGCACGAACTTTCAATGAAAATCGGGACACTGTTGCCAATTTTTATCCGGACCCTGCTCATCGCGTTCGTTTGTGGTTGTACGGGTCGAACCGGGGTTGCTTCATTGATTTGAAGCCGGGTGAACAAGCCTTGCTCTCATGGTATACAGAATGCAAGGATAATGATGTCGACCCCGTACGGGTTGAGGTAAAAGACTTCTACAGTGGTTCGACCCCGAGAAAATTATGCTTCGCCAACATTTTGTACACGGTAAAGAGCTGCTATACGGGAAGTAACTTTTCTGGGGATTTCGTCATCACGAGTGTACATTCTGGCGGTGGTAAACCAGAAGGGTTCACATTTACAAGAAGGCTGATAGGGCCAGTCTATAGAGTTTCATACGAGTGATCGTCATGGTTGTCCGCTTCTGTTCTGTCTGATAGTTGCGAGTGAAGGCGCCAGGGTGCTTCGTATCTATGGAGACCGTGGCGCCGGCTCCCTGATCATTCAAGAAGGAAGTTTTAGGGTGCGCCCGATGTATTGCGGCGCCGGCGCCCCCTCCTGTTGCTCTACCAAGTGGTTCAATTGGCAAACAGTCGTGTGCCCAAAAGGCGCTGACTGCGGCCCCGCCAGGTCCACGTGCAGTAACATCTGCTCGCTTGCCGCCAGCACCTCGTCGAACCCTGCCCGGTGCAGGCTGTGATACACGTGAAGACGCTTGCGATCAAAGCCGATGATCTGCGTCTGCACCCATACCTCGGTACCCAGCTTCACCTCGTGCAAATAATTGATATGCGCCTCCAGCGTGAACAGTGAATTACCGCTTTGCCCGCGGCTGTCGGCGTCCAGGCCAATGCGCTCCATCAGGGCATCGGTCGCGTAGCTGAAGATCAGCAGGTAGAAGGCATCGCGCAGGTGCCCGTTGTAATCGACCCAGTCCTCCTGGACCGTGGTGCGGTAGGTGATCAGAGCGGGCATCGTGGCCTCCTTAATCGCTGAATGACAGGCCGTGGCTGGCCTTGCTGGTTTTCACCGCTTCCAGTACCGCCAGCAGGGTGTCGTCACGGTAGCGCTCCAGTGCAGCGATACTGCGCTCGCCCTGTTGCTCAGAGGTGCCGCTCACCACATCGTCGATCAGCTTGTCGGTCAGTTCCGGTGCTGGCAGGTACGTCCAGGGCAGCTTCAGGGCCGGGCCGAACTGTGACATGAAGTGGCGCATGCCGGCATCGCCACCGGCCAGGGTATAGGTCAGAAACGTGCCCATGAACGACCAGCGCAAGCCTGCGCCGAAGCGAATCGCGTCGTCGATTTCGCCCGTGGTGGCAACGCCGTCGTTGACCAAGTGCAGGGCCTCGCGCCATAGCGCCTCGAGCAGGCGGTCGGCGATGAAACCTGGCACTTCCTTGCGCACATGCAGCGGGCGCATGCCGAGTGCGGTGTAGATGGTTTTGGCAGCTTCAATGGCCTCGGGTGAGGTGCGGCTGCCGCCGACGATCTCGACCAGCGGCAGCAGGTACACCGGGTTGAACGGGTGGCCGACGACGCAGCGTTCAGGGTGAGTCGACGACTCGTAGAACTCGCTGGGCAACAGGCCCGAAGTGCTTGAGCCGATGATTGCATCAGGCTTGGCTGCGGCGCTGATTTTTGCGTGCAGGTCGAGCTTGAGGTCCAGGCGCTCTGGTGCGCTTTCCTGGATGAAATCGGCGTTGCGTACGCATTCCTCGATGGTCGCCACGAACTTCAGGCGGTCTTGCGATGCGCCAGGGGCCAGGCCTTGTTTTTCCAGTGCCGGCCAGGCGTTGGCGACACGTTTGCGCAGTGCCTGCTCGGCGCCGGGCGCCGGGTCCCAGGCCACCACGTCCAGGCCATGGGCAAGGGCGCGGGCGACCCAGCCGCTGCCGATCACGCCGCTACCCAGGGCGGCGAAAGTTTTGATTTCAGTGATAAAGGGCATAGCTAGTCCTCAGGGTAAAACACAGTCATCAGGGCTCATGGCTAACCCTGTGGGAGCGGGCATGCCCGCGAACACCGGCGCGGGCGGTGCCATCCATCGCGTTGCCTGCTTCGCGGGCACGCCCGCCCCCACAGGGTCTTCGGCGCATTTGCCATCGTTTAAAGGATCAGCGGCGCTTGAGGTTCATTTTTTCCCGGCCTTCTGCCGGGCTGAGCACGCGGCCACCCATGCGGGTGATGATCTCGCTTGCGCGTTCCACCAGTTGGCCATTGCTGGCCAGCACGCCACGGTCCAGATACAAGTTGTCTTCCAGGCCCACCCGCACATTGCCGCCGAGCAACACGGCCTGCGCGGCCATGGGCATCTGCATGCGGCCGATGCCGAAGCCGGCCCAGGTGACGTTGGCAGGCAGGTTGTCGACCATGGCCTTCATGGTGGTGGTGTCGGCCGGTGCGCCCCACGGGATGCCCAGGCACAGCTGGAACAACGGGTCTTCGAGCAGGCCTTCCTTCATCATTTGCTTGGCGAACCACAGGTGGCCGGTGTCGAAGATTTCCAGCTCGGCCTTCACCCCCAGTTCGGTAATGCGCTTGGCGCCGGCGCGCAGTTGGGCCGGGGTGGACACGTAGATCGAGTTGCCGTCACCGAAATTGAGGGTGCCGCAATCGAGGGTGCAGATTTCCGGCAACAGTGCTTCGACATGGGCCAGGCGCTCCAGCGGGCCGATCAGGTCGGTGCCCGGGCCGAACGCCAGCGGCGTTTCACCCGGGCCGATTTCCAGGTCGCCGCCCATACCGGCGGTGAGGTTGACGATGATGTCCACGTCGGCTTCGCGGATACGCTCCATGACTTCGCGGTACAGCGCCACATCGCGGCTGAAACGGCCGGTCTGCGGGTCGCGGACGTGGCAGTGGACCACGGTGGCACCTGCTTTGGCGGCTTCCACGGCGGCTTCGGCGATCTGCTTGGGGGTAACCGGGACCAGGTGGCTTTTCGAGGCGGTGTCGCCTGCGCCGGTAAGGGCGCAGGTGATGATGACGTCGTGGTTCATGGTGCAGTTCCTTGTGATGTCGGTGTTGGCTTTTTCGCGGGCATGCCCGCTCCCACAGGATCAATGTGATCCCGAGTGTGGCGCTTTACCTGTGGGAGCGGGCTTGCCCGCGAAAGGGCACTGTCAGTTGGCGGTAAGCTTGAGGTTGTCCGCAGCCGGCTTGCCATCGAAGGTGGTCACACCCTCAAGCCAGCGGGCCTTGTCCTCTGGGTGGTCCTTGAGCCACTGGCGGGCTGATTCCAGCGCGTCCTTGTGGTCGAGCAGTGGCTGCATCATGCGGCTCTCGTCCTCGGCGCTGAACTTCAGGTTGGCCAGCAGGCGGTGGGCATTGGGGCAGCGTTCGGCGTAGTCCGGCGCCGTCACCGTCCACACCGTCGCACGGCCCTCGTCAGGGCCGAGCGCATCCTGGCTGTCACCCAGGTAGGCCATGTCGATGTTCACGTTCATCGGGTGCGGCGCCCAGCCGAAGAACACCACGGCCTCCTTGCGCCGCACCGCGCGGTCGACGGCGGCGAGCATGCCGGCCTCGCTGGACTCGACCAGCTGGAACTTGCCCAGGTCGAACTGGTTCTTGGTGATCATTGCCTTGATCTGCGTGTTGGCGCCGGAACCCGGTTCGATGCCATAGATCTTGCCGCCCAGCTCTTTCTCGAACTTGTGGATGTCGGCGAAGGTCTTCAAGCCCTTGTCGTAGAGGTATTTCGGCACGGCCAAGGTGGCGCGCGCGTCCTCCAGGCTTGGCTTGTCCAACACTTTGACCTGGTTGGCATCGACGAACGGGGTGATGGTCTGGGTCATGATCGGGTTCCAGTAACCCAGGAACATGTCCAGGCGTTTGTCGCGTATGCCGGCGAAGATGATCTGTTGCGAGGCACTGGTCTGTTTGGTCTGGTACCCCAGGCCGTCGAGCAGTACCTGGGCCATGGCGCTGGTGGCAATGACGTCGGTCCAGTTGACCACGCCAAGGCGCACGTTTTTGCAGGCGGCGGGCTCGGCGGCGAAAAGCGGGGTGGCGACGATGCTGCTCAGGGCAAGGGGCAACAGGCTGCGGCGGATCAAGCTGTGCATGGTGGCTCTCCATCGGCAGTGCATATTGTTATTGAGGGCGGCCTCTGCGGACCGTGTGAATACGCTACGCTGGCGCCACCTTGCCCAAGCGCACGCTAGCGACAGGAATTAGCACCGGGGCGACCAGTTTTCTGTGGAGGAGGGGATGATGGAGACGATAGCCTTTCTGTTGGTGCCCGGCTTTTCCGCCATGGGGTTCATTTCGGCGGTGGAGCCACTGCGGGTTGCCAATCGTTTTGGTGGGCAGTTGTATCGGTGGCAGGTGCTTAGCCTGGACGGTGAGGCGGTGCTGGCGAGCAATGGCATGTCGATCAATGCCGATGCCGCCCTGGGGGAGGGGGAGCCAGCCAACATTCTGCTGGTGGTTGCGGGCTTCGAACCGCTGGCCAATGTCGCACCCAAACTGCTGCATGCGCTGCGCCGGCTCAACCACGAAGCGGTCATGCTCGGTGGCATCGACACGGGCGCGATGGTGCTGGCCGAGGCAGGGCTGCTCGAGGGCTACCGGGCGACACTGCATTGGGAGGCGCTTGAGGCATTCAAGGAACGCTATCCAGGCCTTCAGGCCACCCAGGAACTGTTCGAGATTGACCGCAGCCGCATCACCTGTGCCGGCGGAACGGCCTCGATCGATTTGATGCTGCACCTGATTGCCCAGTCTCACGGCAGCGAACTTGCGGTCAAGGTGTCCGAGCAGTTCGTGCTGGGTCGTATCCGTCAGCGCCAGGACCACCAGCGCATGCAGATCGGTGCGCGTTATGGCATCAGCAACAAGAAGCTGATCCATGCCATTGGCGAAATGGAAAAACACATCGAACCACCGCTGAGCACGCTGGATCTGGCTGCCGCGATCAGGGTAACAAGGCGTCAATTGGAGCGCTTGTTTCGCATGCACCTTGATGCCACACCGAGCAGTTTCTATCTCGCGTTACGGCTGGACAAGGCGCGCCAGTTGCTGGCCCAGACCGACATGTCGGTGACTGAGATCAGCCTTGCGTGTGGGTTTGAACTGCCTTCGTATTTCACGCGGCGCTACAAGCTGAGGTTTGGGCGGTGCCCGCGGGAGGAACGTAGGCCTGGCGCTGCAAAGTGAGCTTCAATCCAGCTCGCGCTCGAGAATCGCCCTCAGTTTTTCGCGGTTCCTCGCTTGCAGGTCCTTGCGAAGCGGGGCGAAGCCCGCTGCATTGAAGCGTGCACCCAGATGGTCGAATATCAGGTTCAACTTTCTGGTGGGCTCGATCGGGTCGGTAATGCAGTAGGCATAAAACAGGATCGCAACCGGGACTTGGTCCCCTTCATGGTCCATTTCGATACTGAGATGTGAAGAGGCGTTCATGACGGTGAAGGTACGCGTACCTGCCGACTGCAGAGCGGCTTGAACATTTTCGTCGAGGCTCTTGAACCAAGGCCCTTTCTCGCGGGGCGGGGGTAGATAGCCACTGTAAACATCGCTTAATGCAAGCAAGTGCGGCTCATACACGATGGTTTTATGAGTATGTTCGAACAGGGTGAATTTCAGTGATTGCAAGGTGGCGAGAGCGACAGTGAACCATTGCTGAGGCTGGGTTTCCATCGAGTATTTTTCATTGGCCACTGCTTGTGAATAACGCAGGCATAGCTGCAAATCTTCCCATGTATCGAGTGTCAGCCAGGGCGCAGGCTTGATGCTTAGCCGCTCCTCGAATATTCGGGTGTCCAGGCTCGTATCGTCCATGTGGCATTGCTCCTTGATGGATGCAGATGACCAGAACCGGGTACCAGCGCGCGCTGGTACCCGGCCTCGCTAATCAGATAGCGAGAAACGCGCCGAGGTCGCCTTTGATCTTCTCATTCACAAGGTCACGTGCAGCGTCGAAGTGACGAACGCTGAACGTGCCTTGTTGCGAAGCGCGATAAACGCGGGTAGAGGTTTTGTCGACCTTGCGGGTCAGGGCGCCTTCACGCTCGACTTTCGAGTCGTAGCTGGCCTGGAAGCTGGTCATGTGCATCGCGGGCAGGCCTTGTGGCGTCATTTCGCACTGGGCGACCACGAAGTTGCTCGATTTGCCGGTTTCGCTATGGCTGTGCTTTTCCAGGTGCGCCTTGACTTCCGGTTTCTGCACGACAATTTGCAGAACACGCCGGGCGCAGGCGGCGCGACGAGGGTCCGCGGAGACGCTGATGGTGACGGACTTGGTGATCAGCTCTGCCAGGGTCAGGTTGTCCTCATCAATGGCATCTTCGGCATGTGCAGCACCTGTCATGGTCCAGCCGAACTTGATCAGGCCATCGTTGTAGAAGTTGTACCACTCGCGCTGCTGGGTTTCCTTGTCGAACTTCTTGTTGGCCAGTTCGGTCATCAAGCGCATGCCGGCCAGGATGTCTTCCGCAATGTTGGCAGGCACATTGTCAGCGAAGATGCAGATGGTCTGGCCGGTAGCGGCTACGCGCTCTTGACCCTCTTTGCGGATTTTTTCCATTTCAACTTTGATGTCAGCCACTTTGTAATTCCTTGATAGTTGTGAGTTCCAAGACGCACATGGGGAGCACGTGGTCTGAGGGCACTATCGAGCAATCAAGCAGGGGGCATCAGCGGCATGTTGTTCCTCTGGAGCTGATCCTTCACTCGCGCGAGCTGATCAATCTTCGGGTGCCAGCTCTTCACTGTTTTGCAGGCCCAGGCTGCGCAAGTACTCCGCTCGCTCATCGCTGCGCTGTGCAATGCAGCTGTTCCAGGCGATCTGGTAGGCCTTGCTGCCTGGTTGTTCAGCATGGGTTTCGACCTTGCAGTCTGCATCGCGCAGTTGGCTCCAGACTTGCTCGGCTGCGTCAATTCGCGACATCAGGCCAGCCTCGTCGCCAAACTGATCACGCATGCGCTCGATCAGGTCGTCGTAGGCCGACTGCAGTTCACGCTCGGCGATCTGCTTGTTGAATGCTGCGCAGGCGAAGGTCTGCTGGTCGGTCTCCACATTGTCGCAAGGTGTGCTTTCTTCCTCGCTGGCCTGGGCACCGCTCACGATGGCCAGCAGCACCAGCCATGCCATTGATTTCATCCGTTTTCTCCTCAACAGGCTGTCGAATCGCAGGGATTCTCGCTCAGCCTGAGGTCCGGTGGTAGCTCCCTGGTCAAATGTTCATGTACCGGCCGCAAATGGCGTTATCGAGACTGTCTCTCATCCCCGGAACACGCGCCAGACGCGCTCTTGTCGCGCATTGACGCTTTCGGCAAACCCCCTGTCGTTTTTGCACCGGGGCGCCTCGGGGCACAGGCATATGCTGGCCTCAAAGCGCCGGCAGAAGGTTTGGCGCGACCCAACTCTATAAAAGGGGACAGCCTGATGAGCCCAGCCGAATTACACGCCGACAGCATCGTCATCGATGGCCTGATCATCGCCAAATGGAACCGCGAGCTGTTCGAAGACATGCGCAAAGGCGGCCTCACTGCGGCCAACTGCACGGTGTCGGTCTGGGAAGGGTTCAAGGCTACTGTCGACAACATTGCGTCCAGCCAGAAGCTGATCCGCGACAACAGCGACCTGGTGATGCCGGTGCGCACCACCGCCGACATCCGCAAGGCCAAGGAGCTGGGCAAGACCGGCATCCTCTTCGGCTTCCAGAACGCCCATGCGTTCGAAGACCAGATCGCTTATGTGGACGTGTTCAAGCAGCTGGGCGTGGGCATCGTGCAGATGTGCTACAACACCCAGAACCTGGTTGGCACCGGCTGCTACGAGCGTGACGGCGGGCTGTCCGGCTTCGGTCGCGAGATCGTTGCCGAGATGAACCGTGTCGGCATCATGTGCGACCTGTCCCACGTCGGCTCCAAGACTTCCGAAGAAGTCATCCTCGAATCGAAAAAGCCGGTGTGCTACTCGCACTGCCTGCCCTCGGGCCTGAAAGAGCACCCGCGCAACAAGTCGGACGAAGAGCTGAAGTTCATCGCCGATCACGGCGGTTTCGTCGGCGTCACCATGTTCGCGCCGTTCCTGGCCAAAGGCATTGATTCGACCATCGATGACTACGCCGAAGCCATCGAGTACACCATGAACATCGTCGGTGAAGACGCCATCGGTATCGGTACTGACTTCACCCAGGGTCACGGCCAGGACTTCTTCGAATACCTGACCCATGACAAGGGCTACGCCCGCCGCCTGACCAACTTCGGCAAGATCATCAACCCGCTGGGCATTCGCACCGTCGGCGAATTCCCCAACCTCACCGAGACCTTGCTCAAGCGCGGCCACTCCGAGCGTGTGGTGCGCAAGATCATGGGCGAGAACTGGGTAAACGTCCTCAAGGATGTCTGGGGCGAGTAAGCCGCTCTCCAAGCCTGATAGCCCCTGCCAGCAACGCCGGGGCACCCACAAAAAATTTTTATGGAGTTGAGTTTCCATGGCCAAAATCGCCCCGCAATTGCCAATCGAAGTCGACAGCGAGACCGGTGTCTGGACCAGCGACGCCTTGCCGATGCTGTATGTGCCTCGTCATTTCTTCGTCAATAACCATATGGGCATCGAGGAAGTGCTGGGCGCCGACGCCTATGCCGAAATCCTCTACAAGGCTGGCTACAAGTCCGCCTGGCACTGGTGTGAGAAAGAGGCCGAGTGCCATGGCCTGGAAGGCGTAGCGGTGTTCGAGCACTACATGAAGCGCCTGAGCCAGCGTGGCTGGGGCCTGTTCGAGATCCAGGATATCGACCTGGATAAAGGTACCTGCAGCGTCAAGCTCAAGCACTCTGCGTTCGTGTACGTCTATGGCAAGTGCGGCCGCAAGGTCGACTACATGTTCACCGGCTGGTTCGCCGGCGCGATGGACCAGATTCTCGCTGCCCGCGGCAGCAAGATCCGCACCGTGGCCGAACAGGTCTATGGCGGGTCGGAAGAAGGCCACGAAGATGGCCTGTTCGTTACAAAGCCGTTGTAAGCCGGAGATAGCGTCATGGCATTCGAAGCAATGTTCCAGCCGATTCAGATCGGCAAACTGACCATCCGCAACCGTGTGCTCAGCACCGCGCACGCCGAGGTCTACGCCACTGACGGCGGCATGACGACCGACCGCTATGTGAAGTACTACGAAGAGAAGGCCAAGGGCGGCATCGGCCTGGCCATCTGTGGCGGCTCGTCGGTGGTAGCCATCGACAGCCCGCAGGAATGGTGGGCATCGGTCAACCTGTCGACCGACCGCATCATCCCGCACTTCCAGAATCTTGCCGACGCCATGCACAAGCATGGCGCCAAGATCATGATCCAGATTACCCACATGGGCCGTCGCTCGCGTTGGGACGGCTTCAACTGGCCGACGCTGATGTCGCCATCGGGCATTCGCGAACCTGTGCACCGCGCCACCTGCAAAACCATCGAGGTGGAAGAGATCTGGCGGGTAATCGGCAACTACGCGCAGGCTGCGCGTCGCGCCAAAGAGGGCGGCCTGGACGGCGTGGAATTGTCGGCGGTGCACCAGCACATGATCGACCAGTTCTGGAGCCCACGGGTCAACAAGCGTACCGACGAATGGGGCGGTACCTTTGAAGGCCGCATGAAATTCGGCCTGGAAGTACTGAAAGCCGTGCGCGCCGAAGTGGGTGACGACTTCTGTGTAGGCATGCGTATCTGTGGTGACGAGTTCCACCCCGATGGCCTCAGCCACGAGGACATGAAGCAGATCGCCGCCTACTACGACGCCACCGGCATGCTCGACTTCATCGGTGTGGTCGGCTCGGGTTGCGATACTCACAACACCCTGGCCAACGTCATCCCCAACATGAGCTACCCGCCGGAGCCGTTCCTGCACCTGGCGGCCGGTATCAAGGAAGTGGTCAAGGTCCCGGTGCTGCACGCGCAGAACATCAAAGACCCGAACCAGGCCACGCGCATCCTTGAAGGCGGCTACGTGGACATGGTCGGCATGACCCGTGCGCACATGGCAGACCCGCACCTGATCGCCAAGATCAAGATGGGCCAGATCGACCAGATCAAGCAGTGCGTCGGTGCCAACTACTGCATCGACCGCCAGTACCAGGGCCTCGATGTGCTGTGCATCCAGAACGCCGCGACCTCCCGTGAATACATGGGTGTGCCGCACATCATCGAGAAGACCACCGGCGTCAAGCGCAAGGTGGTGGTGGTTGGCGCAGGCCCTGCGGGCATGGAAGCGGCCCGTGTGGCTGCTGAACGCGGCCACGATGTGACCCTGTTCGAGAAGAGGGACCAGATCGGCGGGCAGATCACCATTGCCGCCAAGGCCCCGCAGCGTGACCAGATTGCCGGTATCACCCGCTGGTACCAGCTTGAGCTGGCTCGCCTGAAAGTCGACTTGCGCCTGGGCACTGCCGCTGATGTGGCCGCCATCCAGGACCTGCGCCCGGACGTCATCGTGCTGGCCGTAGGTGGGCACTCGTTCCTGGAGCAGAACGAGCACTGGGGCGCCGCTGAAGGGCTGGTGGTCAGCAGCTGGGATGTGCTCGATGGCAAGGTAGCGCCGGGCAAGAACGTGCTGGTGTACGACACCATCTGCGAATTCACCGGTATGTCGGTGGCCGACTTCATCGCCGACAAAGGTAGCCAGGTCGAGATCGTCACCGACGACATCAAGCCAGGCGTGGCCATGGGTGGTACCACTTTCCCCACCTACTACCGCAGCATGTACCCCAAAGAAGTGATCATGACCGGCGACATGATGCTGGAAAAGGTCTACCGCGAAGGCGACAAGCTGGTGGCGGTACTGGAGAACGAATACACCGGCGCCAAGGAAGAGCGCGTGGTCGATCAGGTAGTGGTCGAGAACGGCGTGCGCCCTGACGAAGAGCTGTACTACGCGCTCAAGGAAGGTTCGCGCAACAAGGGCCAGATCGACGTGGAGGCGCTGTTCGCCATCAAGCCACAGCCGATCCTGAGCCAGCCGGGCGAAGGCTACCTGTTGTATCGCATCGGCGACTGCGTGGCCCAGCGCAACGTGCATGCGGCGATCTACGACGCCTTGCGCCTCTGCAAGGACTTCTGATCGTTAACAGTCGCCGCCATCGGGCGCGATCCCTGTAGGAGCGGGTTTACCCGCGAATGCGTCAGCACTGACAACACTGTTGCCTGACCGGACGCATTCGCGGGTGAACCCGCTCTTACATGGGGCCAGTCTCGCCCTCTGGTCGGCGCAAGAATCCAGCTGTTTGTGGGAGTCTCCCATGTTGAACACCCTTCTACCCATCCTGCTGTTCGCTGCCCTTGGCCTGGCAGTGCTCGGTGCCTTGCGCCGGGTGCGCATGTGGCGCCGTGGCCGGCCGTCCAAGGTCAACCTGATCGGCGGCCTGCTGGCCATGCCGCGCCGCTACCTGGTGGACCTGCACCACGTGGTTGAGCGCGACAAATACATGTCCAAGACCCACGTGGCCACTGCGGGCGGCTTTGTGCTGTCTGCTGCCCTGGCCATTCTGGTGCATGGTTTTGGCCTGCAGAGCAAGATCCTCGGCTACGCACTGCTGGTAGCCACGGTGATCATGTTCACCGGTGCCATCTTTGTCTTCAAACGCCGCCTCAACCCGCCTTCTCGCCTGTCCAAGGGCCCGTGGATGCGCCTGCCGAAGAGTTTGCTGGCGTTCGCCGTGAGCTTCTTCATTGCCACCCTGCCGGTCGCCGGTATCCTGCCGGCCAACACCGGAGGCTGGGTGATGGTCGCCATTCTGGGCCTGGGTGTGCTGTGGGGTGTGTCGGAGCTGTTCTTTGGCATGACCTGGGGCGGCCCGATGAAGCACGCCTTCGCCGGTGCCTTGCACCTGGCCTGGCACCGCCGTGCCGATCGCTTCGGCGGCGGCCGCTCCACCGGCCTAAAGCCGCTGGATCTGGAAGACCCGAACGCCCCTCTGGGTGTGGAAAAACCGGTGGACTTCACCTGGAACCAGCTGCTGGGCTTCGATGCCTGCGTGCAGTGCGGTAAATGTGAAGCCATGTGCCCGGCCTTTGCCGCTGGCCAGCCGCTGAACCCGAAAAAACTCATCCAGGACATGGTCATCGGCCTTGCCGGTGGCACTGACGCGCAATTCGCCGGTAGCCCGTACCCTGGCAAACCGATCGGCGAACACGGCGGCAATCCGCACCAGCCGATCGTCAATGGCCTGGTCGACGCCGAAACACTGTGGTCCTGCACCACCTGCCGTGCCTGCGTCGAAGAGTGCCCGATGATGATCGAGCACGTCGATGCCATCGTCGACATGCGCCGCCACCTCACCCTGGAAAAGGGCGCCACCCCGAACAAGGGCGCCGAGGTGCTGGACAACCTGATCGCCACCGACAACCCCGGCGGCTTCGCCCCCGGCGGGCGGATGAACTGGGCTGCCGACCTTAACCTGCAACTGCTGTCTGAAGTCAAAGCGACCGAAGTGTTGTTCTGGGTTGGCGATGGTGCCTTCGACATGCGTAACCAGCGCACTTTGCGTTCGTTTGTCAAAGTGTTGAAAGCCTCGGGTGTGGATTTTGCCGTACTCGGCCTGGAAGAGCGCGACAGCGGCGACGTGGCGCGTCGCCTGGGCGATGAGGCGACCTTCCAGCAACTGGCCAAGCGCAACATCCAGACCTTGGCGAAATACAAGTTCCAGCGCATCGTTACCTGCGATCCGCACAGCTTCCATGTGCTGAAGAACGAATACGGCGCCTTGGGCGGTGACTACCAGGTGCAGCACCACAGTACCTACATCGCCGAACTGATCGCGGCCAAGAAGCTCAATCTCGGCCAGCACAAGGGCGGCAGCGTCACCTACCATGATCCGTGCTACCTGGGCCGCTACAACGGCGAGTACGAAGCCCCGCGCGAAGTGCTCAAGGCGCTGGGAATCGAGGTGCGCGAGATGCAGCGCTCGGGCTTCCGTTCCCGTTGCTGCGGTGGCGGTGGCGGGGCGCCGATCACTGACATCCCTGGCAAGCAGCGTATTCCCGATATGCGCATGGACGACATCCGTGAGACCGAGGCCGAGCTGGTAGCCGTGGGTTGTCCGCAGTGCACCGCCATGCTTGAAGGCGTGGTCGAACCGCGCCCGCAGATCAAGGATTTGGCTGAACTGGTGGCCGACGTGCTGATCGAGGAGGACGGCTCCACTGTCCCAAAGCCGCAAACGGCTAAACGTGAACCTGCGGAGGTGCACTGATGAGCGACATTATCCGCCGCGACCCACGCGCCGAGTGGATCGCCCGTAACCGTCTGCACCCGCTGCATGCTGCGATGCAGACGCAACAGACCAGCTGGATGGGGCCCAACGGCATCATCCGCAAGAACCCGCATGCGATTGCCGCGGGCTTTGTCGGCCCGGCCGGCATCAAGCGTATCGATCGCAGCGGCGCCCAGCAGGGCACCGGTGCGGGTGGACGGCGCACGGCAGCGGTCGAGGTCAAGTTGCCATTGCACCAGGTGCCGGAGCCGGCGTTCTACATTGCCGTTGTGCCGGACATGGTTGGTGGCCGCCTGAGCAGCCACGACCGCGACCTGCTCGGCCTGGCTCACAGCCTGGCCGGCAGCGACGGGGCAGTGCTGGCCGTGGTGTTCAACGAGCACAAGGAAAGCAACTTTTCCACAGCCGGTGTCGACCGCCTGCTGGTTATCGAAGGCGAGGCCTTTGAAGGTTATGCACCGGAGCAACTGGTGCAAGGCCTACGGACTGTGGATAACCAGTTCACGCCGCGCCACTGGCTGCTGCCCGACAGCCGCACCGGTGGCGGTGAACTGGGTCGGCGCCTGGGCGCAGCGCTGGGCGAGCGCCCGGCAACGCGGGTATGGCAGGTCAAGGACGGCCAGTGCATCGGCCGCGCCGGTGCCGGCCAGCAAGACCTGCAACGCGCCGTGCCGCGTCTGATCCTGGCGGCGGCCGAGTGCGCCGAACCGGTCAGCGAAACCCGTCACGAAGCCTTGCCGGTGGAGTTGTCCACAGGTGTGGTGCGCAGCCTGCCGCGCATCGAAGACCTTGGTTCGGTGGCCGTCGACCCGGCCACCATTGCCATGGCCGAAGCCGAGTTCATCGTCTCGGGCGGCAACGGTGTCAAGGACTGGGACCTGTACCACAAGGCCACTGCAGCCCTCGGCGCTACCGAAGGTGCCTCGCGGGTGGCAGTGGACGACGGCTTCATGCCGCGTAACCGCCAGGTGGGGGCTACCGGCACCTGGGTTACCGCGCGTGTCTACGTGGCTGTGGGTATCTCGGGCGCGATCCAGCACCTGCAGGGTATCGGTGCCTGCGACAAGGTGGTGGCGATCAACATGGATCCGGGCTGCGACATGATCAAACGGGCTGACCTGTCGGTGATTGGCGACAGCTCGGCGATTCTCAAGGCGCTGATCGAGGCTGTGGACAACTTCCGCAGCGGCGGCCATCGCGACGCGGCATAAGGGCACGAGCATGAGTACGAAAGTGATCAGCCTGGTTTCCATTGGTGCCCACCCCAGCTCTGGCCGCGCCCGCCGCGCCGAGCAGGATGCCCGCGCCGTGGAACTGGGTTTGCAGCTGGCTGGGGATAACTTGCAGGTGGTGCATGCGGGCGACCCGCGTGAAGAGGCGCTGCGCGCCTACCTGGGCATGGGCCTGGACCACCTCGACGTGCTGGAGCAACCGGCCGGTGCCGATGTGCTGGGCGTGCTGGGCGATTATCTGCGCGACGCCGGGGCCCAGTTGGTGCTGACCGGCAGCCAGGCCGAGACTGGCGAGGGTTCGGGCATGTTGCCGTTCCTGTTGGCCGAAAAGCTTGGCTGGCCACTGATTGTCGGGTTGGCCGAGGTGGAGTCGATCGATAACGGTACCGCCCAGGTGTTGCAGGCTTTGCCACGTGGTCAGCGGCGTCGGCTGAAGGTGCGCCTGCCATTGCTGGCGACTGTGGATAACGCTGCGCCCAAGCCGCGCCAGAGCGCTTTTGGGCCTGCGCGCCGGGGGGTGTTGGCGGCGCGTAATGTGGCCATCGTCGAAGACGAATTGTTGGCCGAAGCCGAGCTGCAACCGGCCCGGCCTCGACCCAAGCGCTTGAAGGTGATCAAGGCCAAGAGCGGCGCCGATCGGATGAAGGCGGCAACCGCCAAGGCCAGTGGCGGTGGTGGCAAGGTGATGAAGGACGTTTCGCCGCAAGAAGGCGCTGAGGCGATCCTCAAGCTGCTGGTGGAAGAGGGTGTCCTGCGCTGAAGCAGCAGGGCTAGAGGTCTCTTTGTGGGAGCGTCCCGGCAAGGCCGCTCCCCTCATTCAATACTCAGCATCGAGCGAGCGCTTTTGCCCACCGAATCTGTTCGCCAAGGTGTGGATAAAGTGTTTGTGCATGTCTACAGGCCTGTTGTGACGGGCTCTCCAAGGTTTTGGTCAAAAAACGATCAGGCACTCTTCCAATCTTCGCATGCGCGTATGTCAGCATTTTTCTGATTTTGCCCACAATCGCTGTTAGCCGGTCTGTGGATAATCTGTTCGGTTACGGCTGCAGGCTGCGTAGTTGAAGGCCTGGAAAGATTTGGTCAAAAAATGATCGATATCGACTTGATCCTACTCAATCCTTGCTAATCATGGCCTTGAGCCGTTTATCCACAACCCGATTGCATAAAATTATTGGGTTGCTCACAAAGTCTGTTGGTGTCTCTGTGGACAAGGTGTATGAACTCCGCTGTAGCCCAGTGATAATGCGGGCTAGGCCAATATGATCAAATAATGATCAGTATCGTGCCTGACATTTTTGCCAGTACTCAAGCACACGATCGCTCATTACCCTGTCCACATTATGCAAGTAGTGTGGATAACCATGACGACATGTCTGCTTGACATCGACCAGCAGCAATCGGGATTGGGGGCGGGATATTACGAGCCGCGCGCCTACTCGCCTTACGGTGGCATGAGTGCAGTCTCGGTACGAGGTCTGGCTTTCAGCGGCCAGTACCTGGATCTGGTGACAGGTAGCTATCCATTGGGCAATGGCCATCGCTTCTACCGGCCGAGCCTCAGGCGGTTCATAAGCCCTGACGTGTTAAGCCCGTTCGGAAAGGGCGGGCTCAATGCCTACGCCTACTGCCAAGGTGACCCTGTAAACTTTGCTGACCCTAGTGGCCGTTTCCCCGCCATCATTGCGCCAGTCAGAAACCTCGTCACGGGAGTGATCAACCTAGGCATCAGTGTCGTGAAAATGTACCGAAACTACCGTACAGGGCGAGACTTCGCCCTCAATAGTGGTTACCCGGCGAGCCGCTCAGGGGTTTTCACGTACGGTACGTCGGAGCATGCGGTCGCGCGATGGTCTGTAGCGGATAAGGTGGTGTCGGCCGCGGGAAGCATCAGCGCCTCATTGAGTATTGGTACGGCTACCGCGCGGTTGATTACACCGGGATCCGAGGTGTTGGCGTGGGTTGATTTTGGGGTGGCCTCATTCGCCACAGTTTTGTCAGCTTATGAGCTTTACGGATTGGCAACGTCGTCTGCCGAGCGGCGCTATCCCATACAGCCGGTGGCTTATGAGATGCGTAGGGGAGTGCAGCCTTAAGATGCAGTGGCGTGAAAGCGCCATGCTTCGGTCGCCGAAGCATGGCGGGTGTATCAGTTACTACTGCGCCTGCACTTCTTTCAGGTATGGCGCCGGCTCTGCCCCCAGGTTGTTCAGCACGCGCTGGCTGTACCAGTCAATGAAATTCACCACACCAAACTCGTAAGTCTTCGAGTAAGGGCCAGGCTGGTACGCCGTGGAGTTGATACCGCGCTGGTTCTCTTCGGCCAGACGACGGTCCTGGTCGTTGGTGGCGTCCCACACCTTGCGCATGTTCTCGGGGTTGTAGTCCACACCCTCGACGGCATCCTTGTGCACCAGCCACTTGGTGGTGACCATGGTTTCCTGTGCACTGATCGGCCACACGGTGAACACGATCATGTGGTCGCCCATGCAGTGGTTCCAGGAGTGCGGCAGGTGCAGGATGCGCATCGAGCCAAGGTCCGGGTTCTTGATGCGACCCATCAGCTTCTGGCAGGCCTGCTTGCCGTCCATGGTCATCGACACGGTGCCCTTGAGCAGTGGCATGCGCACGATACGGTTACGCAGGCCGTGGCTCTTGTGCAGATACGGGATCTTCTCGGCTTCCCAGGCAGCGGCGGAGGCGGCCACGTGGTCCTTGAATTCCTGGCTGGCGCGCGGGTCGTTGGTGTCGTCCCACTCCAACAGGGTTTGCAGCAGTTCCGGGTGCGAACCGTTGCAGTGGTAGCACTCGCGGTTGTTTTCCAGCACCAGCTTCCAGTTGGCCTTTTCCATCAAGGTGGTTTGCACCGCCACCTTGGTGTTCTCCATGTCGTACGGTTCCATGTAATGGTCCAGCGTGGCCAGGAACTCGTCGATGGCAGGCGGGTTTTCCGCCAGGCTGATGAAGATGTAGCCGCCGGCAACCTTCACGTTCACGGGCTTGAGGCCATACTGGTTCATATCGAAGTCAGCACCCATCTCGGTGCCGGCGAACAGCAGGCGGCCGTCCAGCTCGTAAGTCCACTGGTGATATGGGCACACCAGTTTGGCCACCTTGCCTTTCTCGCTGACGCACAGGCGCGAACCGCGGTGGCGGCAGACGTTGTGGAACGCATGTACCTTGCCTTCGGCACCGCGCACTACAATGATCGGGTTCTTGCCGATCTGCAGGGTGATGTAGTTGCCCTTGGCCGGGATCTCGCAGGTCATGCCGGCGATCAACCATTCTTTATGGAAGATTTCCTGCATGTCGATCTGGAACAGACGCTCGTCGGTGTAGAAAGGCTGGGGTAGCGAGTAGGTGCGCTCGCGGGTCTGCAACATCTCGGCGGTGGCCTTGCGTGCAGGTTCAAGTGGATCGCCCAGGCTCAGGGTTGCGGTGACGTCCATCGTGTATTCCTCGGGGCCGTATGCGGCCGGCAAAAGGTGGCTAATCGTTGTTGTGGTGCCGCAAGGCTGTTTCAGACAAAACAGCGAGTTCTTTTGCCGTGGAGTGTGCGTCCGAAGACGCCGCGAACCGTATCCACGGGCGACATGGCCGATTTGAATAACGACGCGCCAGCCCTTGTGCCACGGGGCTGGTCGCGATAAGCACGTCGATGTCGCAGGCAGGAATGTACGTCGTCTTCAGCTTGCGCATTATCGCAGCCATGAAAAGGGCCATAGTCGGCCGCTGGAGATGAACATGTCCGATACCTTCCTCAATCCGGTCACTACCCAGACCTGGGCCAACGGCCGCCACATCGTGCGCTGCGTCAAGGTCATCCAGGAGACCTGGGACGTGCGCACCTTCTGCTTCATGGCCGACCAGCCGATCATGTTCTTCTTCAAGCCGGGGCAGTTCGTCACCCTGGAGCTGGAGATCGAAGGCAAGCCCGTGATGCGGTCCTACACCATCTCCAGTTCGCCGTCAGTGCCCTACAGCTTCTCGATCACCGTCAAGCGTGTGCCGGGCGGCCTGGTCTCCAACTTCCTGCACGACACCATGCACGAAGGCCTCGAGCTGCCGGTGCACGGCCCTGTGGGCCTGTTCAACGCCATCGACTTCCCGTCGAGCAAGGTGCTGTACCTGTCGGGCGGTGTGGGTATTACCCCGGTGATGTCGATGGCGCGCTGGTTCTACGACACCAACGCCAATGTCGACATGGTGTTCGTGCACAGCGCCCGTTCGCCGAAGGACATCATCTACCACCGCGAGCTGGAGCAGATGGCTTCGCGCATCCCCAACTTCAGCCTGCACATCATTTGCGAAAAGCATGGCCTGGGCGAGCCGTGGGCGGGGTACCGCGGTTACCTGAACCAGCGGCTGATGGAGCTGATCGCGCCGGACTACATGGAGCGCGTGGTGTTCTGCTGCGGCCCGACGCCGTACATGACAGCGGTCAAGCGCCTGCTCGAAGCGGTCGGCTTCGACATGGCGAATTACCATGAGGAATCGTTCGGCGCGACGCCGGCAGAAGCCAAGGCCGATGCCGTGGAGCACGCCGAGCAGGCGGCCGATGCACCGGAGCTGGACGTGTCCGACCTCAATCTGGTGGAGTTCATCGGCAGCGAGAAGAGCATCCGCATCGCCCCGGGCGAGACCGTGCATGCGGCGGCAGCCAAGGTTGGCCTGATGATCCCGAAAGCCTGCGGCATGGGTATCTGCGGCACCTGCAAGGTGCTCAAGCTGGGCGGCGAGGTGGAGATGGAGCACAACGGCGGCATCACCGAAGAGGATGAAGCCGAGGGTTACATCCTGTCGTGCTGCAGCGTGCCGAAAGGGGATGTGCGGATCGATTACTGATCCAGTGGCCAGTCTGGATTCTTCGCGGGCACGCCCGCTCCCACAGGGTCATCGCTATCTTCAGGACTGCGGTGAACCTTGCGGGAGCGGGCGTGCCCGCGAATGCTTCTAGGTGCGGAACCGGGCTACCAGGCCATTGAGGTCTACCGCCAGGCGCGACAGCTCGGCACTCGCCGCGCTGGTCTGATGCGCCCCGGTAGCGCTCTGCACCGACAGGTCGTTGATGTTCACCAGGTTGCGGTCCACTTCCCGCGCTACCTGGGCCTGCTCTTCCGCCGCACTGGCAATCACCAGGTTGCGCTCGTTGATCTGCGCCACCGCGCCGGCGATGGTGTCCAGTGCCATGCCCGCGCCACGGGCGATGTTCAGTGTCGACTCCGCACGCTCGGTGCTGGTGCGCATCGATTCTACCGCCTCTTCCGTACCGCCCTGGATGCTGCCGATCATGCGCTCGATTTCGCTGGTCGACTGTTGGGTACGGTGAGCCAGTGCCCGCACCTCATCCGCCACCACGGCAAAACCACGGCCCGCTTCACCGGCGCGCGCCGCTTCGATGGCTGCGTTGAGCGCCAGCAGGTTGGTCTGGTCGGCCAGGCCACGGATCACGTCGAGCACCTTGCCAATGTCGCGCGACTGCTCGGCCAGGTGGGTGATCAGCTTGGCGGTAGCTTGCACATCACCGCTCATGCGCTCGATTGCACCCACGGTTTCCATCACCAGGTCACGACCATCACCGGTGGAGCGGCTGGCTTCACTGGACGCTTCTGAGGTGCTCACGGCATTGCGCGCCACTTCTTCCACTGCGCTGGTCATTTCGGTGACTGCAGTGGCGGCCTGTTCAATCTCATTGTTCTGCTGCTGCAGGCCACGGGCACTTTCGTCGGTGACGGAATTCAACTCTTCTGCTGCCGAGGCCAGCTGGGTGGCGGAGCCGGCGATCTGCTGCAAGGTGTCGCGCAGCTTGTCCTGCATGCGCGCCATGGCGCGCAACAACCGGGCGGCTTCGTCGGTGCCCTCTGCGCGGATGACGTGGGTCAGGTCGCCGTCGGCGACTTGTTCGGCGCTTTTGAGCGCTTCTTCGATCGGTTTGACGATGCTGCGGGTCAGCAGGAAGGCGCAGGCGAAGGTCAGTACGGTGGCGGCAACCAGCAGGCCGATCACCAGGGCGAAAGCGCTGGCATACTGGCTGGCGGCTTTCTCGTTGGTGGCGCGAGTCTGATCAGTGTTGATGCGTACCAAGGTGTCCATGACCTTGTTGATCTGCTCGGAGTTGGCCAGCAGGTCGCGGTTGAGCAGGTCCTGCAGTTCATCCAGGCGGTCGGCCTGGCTCAGTGTGCGCATGCGTGATTCCAGTTGGCGGTACTGGTTGAGCAACTGACCGTACTGGTCGAATGCTGCCTGTTCGTCGGCGGCGATGATCATTGGCAGGTAGGCCTGGCGTGCCCGGTCGATCTGGCTGTTGCGCTGGTCAAGAAGATTGAGGGTATCGCGTTGGGTTGCCGGCTCGCGGTTGAGCAGCAGGCGATAGGAAAGCGTGCGCATGCGCAGGTTCAGCGCGGTGAGTTCGTCGAGGATCTTGATGCTGGGCACGCTGACTTGCTCGATGGCAACGCCCGCCTGGCGGATGTTGCCCATCTGCACCAGGGAGAAGATACCAAGGCCGAGCATCAGCAGGCCGATGAGCGCGAAGCCGAGAAGCGCGCGCGGGGCGATATTCATGTTGCGTAGGGACATGGAGAGGAGGATCCAGGCAAGTGGGAAAAGAGCGACAAAACATGACTTGCCGGGCTATCGGTCGTGACTGGCCAGTCTTGAATGCGTTCGGGGAAAATTGTGCAACCGCTGGCCTTTTCCTGACCGGCGGTTGATCCAGGTCGGAACAAGGGGTCGATTACCCTGTCAATCTGCGGGTCAGACACCTTATGAATCCGATATTTAATGGCGATAGGGCGCACTTTTCTTTATCGTGTGTGCCCCTCGCAACAACCTGAGATAGACCCATGCTGGAAGCTTCCCTGAATCAAATCGAGCAACTGGTCAGCGACCTGATGCAGAAAAACGCTCAACTCATCGAGCAGAACACCGCCCTTGGCCAGGAACTGGCCCAGGCCAAGGAAGAGAACGAAACCCTGCAGCTGTCGCTGATGGAGCAGGAAGAGAAGAACGGCGCTACCGCAGCACGCATCCAGGCCCTGGTCGAGCGCGCCAGCGCGGGCGTTGTTGGCGCATGAGACTGCAGGAGCAGCCGATCAATGTCGTGTCGATTCTCGGCATCGACTATTCGATCAAGGCGCCCGAAGGCCAGGAAGAAACCCTGGCCCAGGCGGTACGGATGCTCAATAAAGCCCTTAACGAGACCAAGCGTCAGTACCCGACCTTGATCGGTGACAAACTGCTGGTGCTGGCTGCCCTTAACCTGTGCTCCAAACAGGTCGAACTGCAGAAAGAGCATCAGCAGACCCTTGCGCGTACTCAAGCGCAGATCGATGCCACGGTGGATGCCATCGTGCGTACCATCGCTGAGCAATAAGGCCGTACACCGTCCCCCGTAGGAGCGGGTTCACCCGCGAATGCGTCAGTGGCTTCAACATCGCATTCGCGGGTAAACCCGCTCCTACAGGCATCAGCAGACCCTTGCGCGTACTCAAGCGCAGATCGATGCCACAGTGGATGCCATCGTGCGGACCATCGCTGAGCAATAAGGCCGTACACCGTCCCCCGTAGGAGCGGGTTCACCCGCGAATGCGTCAGTGGCTTCAACATCGCATTCGCGGGTAAACCCGCTCCTACAGGGTGCATCTGATTGCTTCAGATCACTGGATTAACTGGATACGCAAGTGTATACACTTTCCGCAGAACAATAATGTGCGGGGAGTAGGGGCATGCGTATCTGGCGTAAGAGCATTCAGTGGCAATTGATCACCAGCATGGGCGCTGCCTTGCTGGCGAGCATCTTGGTTGTAGTCATTATCTTCACCGTGGCGCTCAACCGCCTCACCGACCGCTACCTGGTCGACACTGCCCTGCCTGCCAGCATCGAAGCCATCCGCAACGACATCGAGCGCATGCTGGGCCAGCCGCTGGTCGCTGCAGCGGACGTTGCCGGTAACACCCTGCTGCGCGACTGGCTTGCTGCCGGTGAAGATCCCGCGCAGGCACCCCAATTCATCGAATACCTGGCCGCCGCCAAGCAGCGCAATCAGGCCTTCACTGCGCTGTTCGCCTCGACCGAAACCGGCCACTACTACAACGAGAACGGCCTGGACCGTACCCTCAGCCGCAGCAACCCCAAGGACAAGTGGTTTTACGGTTATATCGACAGCGGCGCCGAGCGGCTCATCAACATAGACATCGATGGTGCCACCGGCGAGCTGGCACTGTTCATCGATTATCGTGTGGAAAAGAAAGGCAAGCTGGTGGGTGTGGCCGGCATGGGCCTGCGCATGACCGAGTTATCGAAGCTGATCCACGACTTCAGCTTTGGCGAGCACGGCAAAGTGTTTCTGGTACGCAACGATGGTTTGATCCAGGTGCATCCCGATGCTGCCTTCAGTGGCAAGCGTCAGCTTGCCGAGCAGCTAGGCGCGGACGCAGCCAAAGGCGTCATGACCGGAGGCGGGAGCCTGCGTAGCAGCCGCTTCAGCCGTGACGGTGAGCGCTACCTGGCGCTGGGCCTGCCGCTGCGCGACCTCAACTGGACCCTTGTGGCTGAAGTGCCAGAGTCGGAAATTTACGCGCAAATGCATCAGGCCGTCTGGCTGACCAGCCTGATCGGTGGCGCCGTAGCGTTGGTGTCACTGCTGTTGGTGGTACTGCTGGCGCGAGGCCTGGTGCGGCCGATCCGCCGCGTTACCGCCGCATTGGTTCAGATTGGCGGTGGAGCGGGTGATCTCAGCCACCGCCTGGACGATTCGCGCCAGGATGAACTGGGTGACCTGGCCCGTGGTTTCAACCGCTTCCTGGACAGCCAGCGCAGCCTGATCGGCGAGGTGCTGAGTACCTCCGAGCGGCTGCGGCGGGCCGTGGAGCAGGTAACCCAGGTGGTGGACAACACCGCCGAGCGCTCCGGGCGCCAGCAAGAGATGACCGAAATGGTCGCCACTGCTGTACACGAGATGGGCCTGACCGTGCAGGACATTGCCCGCAATGCCGGCGATGCGGCCCAGGCGTCGCAGTCGGCACGAGACGAGGCGTTGCAGGCCCGCGAGGTGGTGCAACGATCCATTCGTGGCATCGAGGGGATGTCGGGCGACATCGGCAAAGCGGCCGATGCGGTCAGCCAACTGGCCGACGAAGTCGCCTCGGTCGATGAAGTGCTCGCGGTAATCCGCAGCATTTCCGAGCAGACCAACCTGCTCGCGCTGAACGCTGCGATCGAGGCCGCGCGGGCAGGGGAGATGGGGCGCGGGTTCGCTGTGGTGGCCGATGAAGTTCGTACGCTGGCCAGGCGCACACAACTGTCCACCGATGAAGTGCAGCAGATGATCCAGCGGCTGAAGTTGGGTGCAGGTTCGGCGGTGAGTTCAATGCAGGCAGGGCAGCAGGCAACCGGCAGTGGTGTGGAGTCGAGCCAGCGCACCGGGGCATCGCTGAGCGCGATTACCGACCAGGTAGAGCACATCAGTGACATGAACCATCAGGTGGCCACGGCTACCGAGGAGCAGTCGGCGGTGACCGAGGAAATCAACCGGACAGTGCAGGGGATTTCCGATTTGGCGCGTGAGACGGCGGCTGAGGTGCAAGGGTGTCGCGAGGAGTGCCAGGCGTTGCGTGGGTTGGCTGATGACCTGGCGCGGCAGATGGGTGGGTTCAGGCTCTAGATCGCCGGGGCCGCAAGACGGCCCCGGCACTTGCTCAGCCACCAATGATCGTGCGGATATCCGCGGCCAGCTCACGCACCCGCGCTTCTTCGGTATCCCAGGAGCACATGAAGCGCGCGCCACCGTTGCCGATAAAGGTATAGAAGCGCCAGCCCTTGCCCCGCAGCGCCTCGATGGCGTGCTCCGGCATCTGCAGGAACACCCCGTTGGCCTCAACCGGGAACATCAGCTCTACTCCCGGCAGGTCACTGACCAACGATGCCAGCAGCTGCGCGCAATGATTGGCGTGGTTGCCATGGCGTAACCAGGCGCCATCTTCCAGCAGCCCGACCCAGGGCGCCGACAAGAAGCGCATTTTCGACGCCAGTTGCCCTGCCTGCTTGCAGCGATAATCGAAGTCTTCGGCCAGTTGGCGGTTGAAGAACAGAATTGCCTCGCCTACCGCCATGCCGTTCTTGGTGCCGCCAAAGCACAGCACATCCACGCCGGCCTTCCAGGTCAGTTCGGCCGGGCTGCAGCCCAGGAATGCGCAGGCATTGGTAAAGCGTGCGCCGTCCATGTGCAGGTTCAGGCCCAGCTCCTTGCAGGTGGCGCTGATCGCCTTCAGCTCGTCGGGGCGGTACACCGTGCCTACTTCGGTAGCCTGGGTAATGGTCACCACGCGCGGCTTGGGGTAGTGGATATCCTGGCGTTTGAGCGCCACTTCGCGGATCGACTGTGGCGTCAGCTTGCCGTTGACGCTGGCCGCCGTCAGCAACTTGGAGCCGTTGGAGAAAAACTCCGGTGCACCGCATTCGTCGGTTTCGACGTGGGCGGTCTCGGAGCAGATCACGCTGTGGTAGCTCTGGCACAGAGACGCCAGGGCCAGGGAGTTGGCCGCGGTGCCGTTGAAGGCGAAGAACACTTCGCAGTCGGTTTCGAACAGATTGCGGAAGTACTCCGATGCACGCTCGGTCCACTGGTCGTCGCCGTAGGCGCGGTCGTGGCCGCGGTTGGCTTTTTCCATCGCCGCCCAGGCTTCGGGGCAGATACCGGAATAGTTGTCGCTGGCGAATTGTTGGCTCTTGTCTGTCATGGCACGGTCCTGTGAACGACGCAGAACAGCACTCTAAACCATCGATTCAGCACTTGCCTATACAACCCGTGCAGCGATTTCTGTTCATTACTGTGCCGGCCTCTTCGCGGGCGCGCCCGCTCCCACAATGGTCCTGCACACGGCAATCACTGTGGGAGCGGGCGCGCCCGCGAAGGGGCCCGCATGGGCGGCACAAAGAGAATGTCGTAAACGCGCCATTGCAAGGCGTGCGCAGGCATCTGACCCGACCCCGCCAGTCATAACATCGCCACAAAGGGCCACAGTGCCCCACGACAAAAAACGATCGCTGCCGGGAGATACACAATGTTCAGCAAGCAAGACCAGATCCAGGGTTACGACGATGCACTGCTGGCGGCGATGAATGCCGAAGAACAGCGCCAGGAAGATCACATCGAGCTGATCGCCTCGGAGAACTACACCAGCAAGCGCGTCATGCAGGCCCAAGGCAGCGGCCTGACCAACAAGTACGCCGAAGGCTACCCGGGCAAGCGTTACTACGGTGGCTGCGAGCACGTAGACAAGGTAGAAGCCCTGGCCATCGAGCGCGCCAAGCAGCTGTTCGGTGCCGACTACGCAAACGTCCAGCCGCACTCCGGCTCGTCGGCCAACGGCGCGGTCTACCTGGCCCTGCTGCAAGCCGGTGACACCATCCTGGGCATGAGCCTGGCCCACGGTGGCCACCTGACCCACGGCGCCAAAGTGTCGTCCTCGGGCAAGCTGTACAACGCTGTCCAGTACGGTATCGACACCAACACCGGCCTGATCGACTATGATGAAGTCGAGCGCCTGGCGGTCGAGCACAAGCCGAAAATGATCGTTGCCGGTTTCTCGGCCTACTCCAAGACCCTCGACTTCCCACGCTTCCGCGCCATCGCCGACAAAGTGGGCGCACTGCTGTTCGTCGACATGGCCCACGTTGCCGGCCTGGTTGCCGCTGGTCTGTACCCGAACCCGATCCCGTTCGCCGATGTGGTCACCACCACCACCCACAAGACCCTGCGCGGTCCGCGTGGCGGCCTGATTCTGGCCAAGTCGAACGAAGAGATCGAGAAAAAGCTGAACGCCGCTGTATTCCCGGGCGCCCAGGGTGGCCCGCTGATGCACGTGATCGCTGCCAAGGCGGTGTGCTTCAAGGAAGCGCTGGAGCCTGAATTCAAGGCCTACCAGCAGCAAGTGATCGAAAACGCCCAGGCCATGGCCAAGGTGTTCATCGACCGTGGCTACGATGTGGTTTCCGGTGGTACCGACAACCACCTGTTCCTGGTCAGCCTGATCCGTCAGGGCCTGACTGGCAAAGACGCCGACGCCGCCCTGGGTCGTGCGCATATCACCGTCAACAAGAACGCCGTGCCGAACGACCCGCAGTCGCCGTTCGTCACTTCGGGCCTGCGTATCGGCACCCCGGCCGTCACCACCCGCGGCTTCAAGGTCGCTCAGTGTGTGGCATTGGCTGGCTGGATTTGCGACATCCTCGACAACCTCGGTGACGCAGACGTCGAAGCCGATGTGGCGAAGAACGTCGCGGCCCTGTGCGCAGATTTCCCTGTCTACCGCTGAGTGGAGTCACACACCATGCAACGTTACTCGGGCTTCGGCCTTTTCAAGCACTCCCTCAGCCACCACGAAAACTGGCAGCGGATGTGGCGCACGCCAACCCCTAAAAAGGTTTACGACGTAGTCATCGTCGGCGGTGGCGGCCATGGCCTGGCCACGGCCTACTACCTGGCCAAAGAGCACGGCATCACCAACGTTGCCGTGATCGAGAAGGGCTACCTGGGCGGCGGCAACACCGCCCGTAACACCACCATCGTGCGTTCCAACTACCTGTGGGACGAGTCGGCGCACCTGTACGAGCACGCCATGAAGCTGTGGGAGGGCCTGTCCCAGGACCTCAACTACAACGTGATGTTCTCCCAGCGCGGTGTTTACAACCTGTGCCACACCCTGCAGGACATGCGTGACTCCGAGCGTCGGGTCAGTGCCAACCGCCTCAACGGCGTGGATGGCGAACTGCTGAACACTGCCCAGGTTGCGGCCGAAATCCCGTACCTGGACTGCTCGAAGAACACCCGCTACCCGATCCTCGGCGCCACCGTACAGCGCCGTGGCGGCGTTGCCCGTCACGATGCCGTGGCCTGGGGCTTCGCCCGCGCTGCCGACGCCCTGGGCGTCGACCTGATCCAGCAAACCGAAGTGATCGGCTTCCGCAAGGAAAACGGCGCGGTCATCGGTGTGGAAACCAACAAAGGCTTCATCGGCGCCAAGCGCGTCGGCGTGGTCACCGCCGGTAACTCGGGGCACATGGCCAAGCTGGCCGGCTTCCGCTTGCCGCTGGAATCGCACCCGCTGCAAGCACTGGTATCCGAGCCGATCAAGCCGATCATCGACAGCGTGATCATGTCCAACGCCGTACACGGCTACATCAGCCAGTCCGACAAAGGCGACCTGGTGATCGGTGCCGGTATCGACGGCTGGGTCGGCTACGGCCAGCGCGGTTCGTACCCGGTGATCGAGCACACCCTGCAGGCCATCGTCGAGATGTTCCCCAACCTGTCGCGTGTTCGCATGAACCGCCAGTGGGGCGGCATCGTAGACACCTCGCCGGACGCTTGCCCGATCATCACCAAAACCCCGGTCAAGAACATGTTCTTCAACTGCGGTTGGGGTACTGGCGGCTTCAAGGCGACCCCCGGTTCGGGCAACGTCTTCGCCGCGAGCCTGGCCAAGGGCGAAATGCACCCACTGGCCGCGCCGTTCTCCATGGACCGTTTCTACAACGGCGCATTGATCGACGAACACGGCGCCGCCGCCGTCGCCCACTAACCGGAGACACCGTCATGTTGCATATTTTCTGTCCCCACTGCGGCGAGCTGCGCTCCGAAGAAGAGTTCCACGCCTCTGGCCAGGCGCACATCGCCCGCCCGCTGGACCCTAACGCCTGCTCCGACGAGGAGTGGGGTACCTACATGTTCTACCGTGACAACCCACGCGGTATTCACCATGAACTGTGGGACCACGTTGCCGGCTGCCGCCAGTACTTCAACGTCACCCGTGACACCGTGACCTACGAAATTCTGGAAACCTACAAGATTGGCGAGAAGCCGCAAGTGACCGCCAACGGCAAAGCCGCCAGCGCCACGTCGACCGTCAAAGGCCAAGGGGAAAAAGTATGAGCCAGACCTATCGCCTCGCCAGCGGCGGCCGTATCGACCGCAGCAAGGTCCTGAACTTCACCTTCAACGGCAAGACCTACCAGGGTTATGCCGGTGACAGCCTGGCCGCCGCGTTGCTGGCCAACGGCGTCGACATCGTCGGCCGTAGCTTCAAGTATTCGCGCCCGCGCGGCATCATCGCTGCCGGTACCGAAGAGCCGAATGCCATCCTGCAGATCGGCTCCAGCGAAGCTACCCAGATCCCCAACGTGCGCGCTACCCAACAGGCGCTGTACGCGGGTCTTGTCGCCACCAGCACCAACGGCTGGCCGAACGTCAACAACGACGTCATGGGCATCCTCGGCAAGGTTGGCGGCAGCATGATGCCGCCGGGTTTCTACTACAAAACCTTCATGTACCCCAAATCGTTCTGGATGACTTACGAGAAGTACATCCGTAAAGCCGCCGGCCTGGGCCGTGCGCCGCTGCAGAACGACCCTGACAGCTACGACTACATGAACCGGCACTGCGATGTGCTGATCGTCGGCGCCGGCCCTGCTGGCCTGGCTGCTGCACTGGCCGCTGCGCGCAGCGGTGCCCGTGTGATCCTGGCTGACGAGCAGGAAGAGTTCGGTGGCAGCCTGCTCGACACCCGCGAAACCCTCGACGGCAAGCCTGCCGCCGACTGGGTCAACGCCGTGGTCAAAGAGCTGGAAAGCCTGCCGGAAGTAACCCTGCTGCCACGTGCCACGGTCAACGGCTACCACGACCATAACTTCCTGACCATTCACGAGCGCCTCACCGACCACCTCGGCGATCGCGCCCCGATCGGCCAGGTTCGCCACCGCGTGCACCGCGTCCGCGCCAAGCGCGTGGTACTGGCTGCCGGCGCCCACGAGCGCCCACTGGTGTATGGCAACAACGACGTGCCGGGCAACATGCTGGCCGGTGCTGTTTCCACCTATGTTCGCCGCTATGGCGTGGCGCCGGGTCGCAAGCTGGTACTGTCGACCAACAACGACCACGCCTATCGCGCCGCGCTGGACTGGCACGACGCAGGCCTGCAAGTGGTCGCCATCGCCGACGCCCGCCACAACCCACGTGGCTCGCTGGTTGAAGAAGCGCGTGCCAAAGGCATTCGCATCCTCACCTCCAGCGCCGTGGTCGAGGCCAAAGGCAGCAAGCACGTTACCGGTGCCCGCGTGGCGGCCATCGATGTGCAGGCGCACAAAGTCACCAGCCCAGGCGAAGTCCTCGAGTGCGACCTGATCGCGTCCTCGGGTGGTTACAGCCCTATCGTGCACCTGGCTTCGCACCTGGGCGGTCGCCCGGTATGGCGTGACGACATCCTTGGCTTCGTGCCGGGCGATGCGCCGCAGAAGCGTGAGTGCGTCGGTGGTATCAACGGCGTATATGCCTTGGGCGATGTGATTGCCGATGGCTTTGAGGGCGGCGTCCGCGCAGCCACCGAGGCCGGTTTCAAGGCCACTGTCGGCACCCTGCCAAAAACCGTGGCGCGCAAGGAAGAGGCCACTGTGGCACTGTTCCTGGTGCCGCACGACAAAGGCACCAAGGGGCCGAAGCAGTTCGTCGACCAGCAGAACGACGTGACCGCAGCCGGTATCGAGCTGGCCACCCGTGAAGGCTTCGAGTCGGTCGAGCACGTCAAGCGCTACACCGCGCTGGGCTTCGGTACCGACCAGGGCAAACTGGGCAACATCAACGGCCTGGCCATCGCCGCCCGTTCGATCGGCATCACCATCCCGGAAATGGGTACCACCATGTTCCGCCCCAACTACACGCCGGTGACGTTCGGCGCGGTAGCGGGCCGTCACTGTGGTCACCTGTTCGAGCCCGTGCGCTTCACTGCCCTGCATGCCTGGCACGTGAAGAACGGCGCCGAGTTCGAAGACGTCGGCCAGTGGAAGCGCCCGTGGTACTTCCCGAAAGCCGGTGAAGACATCCATGCTGCCGTGACTCGCGAATGCAAGGCCGTGCGCGACAGCGTGGGCCTGCTGGACGCCTCGACCCTGGGCAAGATCGACATCCAGGGCCCGGACGCGCGCGAATTCCTCAACCGCATCTACACCAACGCCTGGACCAAGCTCGACGTGGGCAAGGCCCGCTACGGCCTGATGTGTAAGGAAGACGGCATGGTCTTCGACGACGGCGTAACCGCTTGCGTCGGCGACAACCACTTCATCATGACCACCACCACCGGCGGCGCTGCCCGCGTGCTGCAGTGGATGGAGCTGTATCACCAGACCGAATGGCCAGAGCTGAAGGTGTACTTCACTTCGGTCACCGACCACTGGGCCACCATGACCCTGTCCGGCCCTAACAGCCGCAAGCTGCTGAGCGAGCTGACCGACATCGACATGGACAAGGAAGCCTTCCCGTTCATGACCTGGAAGGAAGGCAACGTCGGTGGCGTGCCGGCCCGCGTGTTCCGTATCTCGTTCACCGGCGAGCTGTCGTACGAAGTGAACGTGCAGGCCAACTACGCGATGGGCGTGCTGGAACAGATCATCGAAGCTGGCAAGAAGTACAACCTGACCCCGTACGGCACCGAGACCATGCACGTACTGCGTGCAGAGAAGGGCTTCATCATCGTTGGCCAGGACACCGATGGTTCGATGAACCCGGACGACCTGAACATGAGCTGGTGCGTTGGCCGCAACAAGCCGTTCTCGTGGATCGGCCTGCGTGGCATGAACCGCGAAGACTGCGTGCGTGAGAACCGCAAGCAGCTGGTGGGCCTGAAACCGGTCGACCCGACCAAGTGGCTGCCGGAAGGCGCCCAACTGGTGTTCGACCCGAAACAGCCAATCCCGATGGACATGGTCGGCCACGTCACCTCCAGCTACGCGTCCAACTCCCTGGGCTACTCGTTCGCCATGGGTGTGGTCAAAGGCGGCCTCAAGCGCATGGGCGAGCGTGTCTACTCGCCGCAGGCAGATGGCAGCGTGATCGAGGCGGAAATCGTGTCTTCGGTGTTCTTCGATCCGAAGGGTGAGCGGCAGAACGTCTAAGGCCCCCGGTCCAACCGGTGCCAGGCGTGGAATGAGGTCTCTGTGGGAGCGGGCGTGCCCGCGAAGAGGGCGGTGAATTCAACATCGCATTCGCGGGCATGCCCGCTCCCACAGGATGGCCGTCTCCCGCAGGCATCGTGGTCGAATCCAGAATTCAAGGCAGGTAAGAAATGAGCGCTATCAACGTCTTCCAGCAAAACCCCGGCGCCGAGGCCAAAGCCCAGTCGCCACTGCACCATGCCGACCTGGCCAGCCTGGTAGGCAAAGGCCGCAAGAACGCAGGCGTGACCCTGCGTGAACGCAAGTTCCTCGGCCACCTCACCCTGCGCGGTGATGGCCACAACCCGGAATTCGCCGCCGGCGTGCACAAGGCCCTTGGCCTGGAGCTGCCAGTGGCGCTGACCGTGGTCGCCAACAAGGATATGTCGCTGCAATGGGTCGGCCCCGACGAGTGGTTGCTGATCGTACCCGGCGGCCAGGAGCTGGCAGTCGAGCAAAAGCTGCGCGCGGCCCTTGAAGGCCAGCACATTCAGGTCGTCAATGTCAGTGGCGGGCAAAGCCTGCTGGAACTGCGCGGCCCGAACGTGCGCGACGTGCTGATGAAGTCCACCAGCTATGATGTTCACCCGAACAACTTCCCGGTGGGCAAGGCTGTGGGCACCGTGTTCGCCAAGTCGCAACTGGTGATCCGCCGCACTGCAGAAGACACCTGGGAGCTGGTGATTCGCCGCAGCTTTGCCGACTACTGGTGGCTGTGGCTGCAGGACGCTTCTGCCGAATACGGCTTGAGCATCGAAGCTTAAGGAGACCAGAACATGAGTCGGGCACCGGATACCTGGATTCTCACCGCCGACTGCCCGAGCATGCTCGGTACCGTCGACGTGGTGACGCGTTACCTCTTCGAGCAGCGCTGCTACGTGACGGAGCACCACTCCTTCGATGACCGGCAGTCGGGACGCTTCTTCATTCGCGTCGAGTTCCGTCAGCCGGACGATTTCGACGAGGCGGGCTTCCGGGCCGGCCTCGCTGAGCGCAGCGAAGCGTTCGGCATGGCTTTCGAGCTGACCGCACCCAACCACCGCCCCAAGGTGGTGATCATGGTGTCCAAGGCCGACCATTGCCTGAATGACCTGCTGTATCGCCAGCGTATTGGCCAACTGGGCATGGATGTGGTCGCGGTGGTGTCCAACCACCCTGATCTCGAACCGCTGGCGCAGTGGCACAAGATCCCTTACTACCACTTCGCCCTCGACCCCAAGGACAAGCCTGGGCAAGAACGCAAGGTGCTGCAGGTGATCGAGGAAACCGGCGCCGAGCTGGTGATCCTCGCGCGCTATATGCAGGTACTGTCGCCTGAGCTGTGCCGCCGTCTGGATGGTTGGGCGATCAATATTCACCACTCGCTGTTGCCGGGTTTCAAAGGCGCCAAGCCTTATCACCAGGCGTACAACAAGGGCGTGAAAATGGTTGGTGCCACGGCGCACTACATCAACAACGACCTGGACGAAGGGCCGATCATTGCCCAGGGCGTCGAGGTGGTGGATCACAGTCACTATCCCGAAGACCTGATTGCCAAAGGGCGGGATATTGAATGCCTGACCCTGGCGCGGGCTGTGGGTTATCACATCGAGCGGCGGGTGTTCCTCAACGCCAACCGGACTGTCGTTCTGTAATAACCGGTACCGGCCTCTTCGCGGCTAAAGCCGCTCCTACAGGTACAGCACAGCCCTCGGGTTGGTGCGGTCCCCCGTAGGAGCGGCTTTAGCCGCGAAGAGGCCCGCACAGGCCGCCCCTCCGTTTGCCCATATTCCCCAACGACACCCCTGCCGCTAAAAGGCATCTCCCTGTCGCTTCCAGTCAGTGCGTCCGGCCCCATCCGGCCCACAATTCCCTGCATTCCAGTAGTACATGCCGCCCACGGATGGCGGCGCTTCAACCAACGCTGCATAAATAATAATCAAGCGAGGTACAAGCAATGTCTGGCAATCGTGGAGTGGTATATCTCGGCGCCGGCAAGGTCGAAGTGCAACACATCGACTACCCGAAAATGCAGGACCCGCGCGGCAAGAAAATCGAACACGGCGTCATCCTGAAGGTGGTCTCCACCAACATCTGCGGTTCTGACCAGCACATGGTCCGTGGCCGCACCACTGCCCAGGTCGGCCTGGTCCTGGGCCACGAAATCACCGGTGAAATCGTCGAGAAGGGCCGCGACGTTGAGCGCATGCAGATCGGCGATCTGGTATCGGTCCCGTTCAACGTCGCCTGCGGTCGCTGCCGCTCCTGCAAAGAGATGCACACCGGTGTCTGCCTCACTGTAAACCCGGCCCGCGCCGGCGGTGCCTACGGCTACGTCGACATGGGCGACTGGACCGGCGGCCAGGCCGAATACGTGCTGGTGCCGTACGCTGACTTCAACCTGCTGAAGCTGCCCGAGCGTGACAAGGCCATGGAAAAGATCCGTGACCTGACCTGCCTGTCCGATATCCTGCCCACCGGCTACCACGGTGCCGTGACTGCTGGCGTAGGCCCAGGCAGCACTGTCTACGTTGCCGGTGCCGGCCCGGTCGGCCTGGCCGCCGCGGCCTCGGCGCGCCTGCTGGGCGCCGCCTGTGTGATCGTCGGTGACCTGAACCCGGCCCGCCTGGCCCACGCCAAGTCGCAAGGCTTCGAAGTGGTCGACCTGTCCAAGGACACTCCGCTGCACGAGCAGATCGTCGACATCCTCGGCGAGCCGGAAGTGGACTGCGCCGTCGACGCGGTCGGCTTCGAGGCCCGTGGCCATGGCCACGAAGGTGCCAAGCACGAGGCCCCGGCCACCGTGCTGAACTCGCTGATGCAAGTGACCCGCGTAGCCGGCAACATCGGTATCCCGGGCCTGTACGTGACCGAAGACCCAGGCGCTGTGGATGCTGCAGCCAAGATCGGCGCGCTGAGCATCCGCTTCGGCCTGGGCTGGGCGAAATCGCACAGCTTCCACACCGGCCAGACCCCGACCATGAAATACAACCGCCAGCTGATGCAGGCGATCATGTGGGATCGCATCAACATTGCTGAAGTGGTGGGGGTGCAGGTGATCAACCTGGATCAGGCGCCGGAAGGGTATGGCGAGTTTGATGCGGGTGTGCCGAAGAAATTCGTTATCGACCCGCACAAAATGTGGGGTGCGGCGTAATCAGCGTCGAGTAAAAAGAGCCCCTCGCATCGAGGGGCTTTTTGTCTATTCTGATAAGGCATCTCGGCCGGAGGTGCTTGTAATAAGCCTTTCATCGCTTTTGAAATCGAGCGCCGCCCGCACATACCTCATCAGTTCCGAAGCCTGGTGAGTGGCCCTGGAGCGAAGGGCCACTGCGCAGTCATTTTCATGCAGACAGTTAATTACTTCGATTTTGGCCGGCGCGTCTCATTGTTTGAGTCGACTGCCCCGAATTGGTAGTTTCTGTCGTCATTAGGATCGTCATATTTTTTTTGCGTGTAGAACATGTTTCCACTATCGGTGTGCCCGCTCGTTGGGCGGTAAGTATCAGGTTTTGAACTTTTTATGGATTCTTCGGCGTAGTAATGTTCGGAGAAAATGTATGCATGATCTTTCTTTTCTACGTATTTATTTATGCCGTGTGCCTTTCTTTTGCTGTGTTTAAGCGTTTTTTGTACGGTTTTTGCATTGGCCTTAATTTGTTTCTCGACTGTTTTTCCTCCGTATGTTCTTTCCTCGACTAAACTGGTGAGATTGGTGGTTTGCTTTTTCAGTTCTGCATTAATAACCTCGATGCTTTCCAGACGCTGCTCCAATTTTACTTGGTTACTACGAAACCACGTTCTAGGCTTGAGAAGGCTCCACATCCCCGTTTCGTCTTTCCGATTGACTGGGTCATTCACACAGTACGCGAAAGCATTGACCCCGCCTCGGGCGAATGGGCTTTCAGCGTTGTCCGGTCCGATGAACCGTCTCATCTCGGTGCTAAAGCCACGGTGTCCCTGGCCTAGAAGATAAAGGTGCATGTTTTCCAATATGAACTCGCCGTTGAATCCCAACGCTGTGGATCCTGAAGGCAGTTTGTCGTTGTATCCAAAGGGGGTATAGTTGTGATTGTTTTGCTTTCCGTCAGGCGTGCTCACGACAAGGACTGAATCCATCTCATCCGTTGCGAGAAGCTGGGAGCTTCTTGCTTCTTTGCCAGCGGATTCAGCAAGAGGGAGCGTTCCAATCCGCAGGATTGAACGCTTCTGATCGTTTCCAATGACAGTGGTCAGTTTGTTGGTCTGGTAGAAATATTTGGGGGTATCAGGACTGTTTTTCACCGACGTGCTCCCGTTGTCTGCAGTTGGCCCCGGAAATGGATGGCGTGGGCACTACGATTATCTGGAGTGTCTTGAGCAATTGACTACTGGCAGAAATATCAGGTATGCGCCTGTTGGGGCCCGGAACAATCCCCCAGATTTCCAGTCAAACCCTTCGTTTTCCAGGCCATCCCGGCCGACGAGGTCCCTTCCGATGAAAGCACTCACCTTGGCAACCCTGATGACCCTGGCCGCCAGCCCGGTGTTCGCCTTCAACCTCAGCGACGCCGCCAATGCCGTGTCCGCCATGCAGAACCCGCAACAGCAAGGCCAGGTGCAGGCCCCCGAGGCGCAGGCCAATCTGCTCAACACCTTGGGCAGCGAATTGAAGATCACCCCCGAACAGGCCGTGGGCGGCGCAGGGGCGATGTTGGGGTTGGCGCGCAACAACCTTAGCAGTGAGGACTATGGCCAATTGACCAAGGCCGTGCCGGGTCTGGACCTGTTGTCCGGTGCCAATATGCTGGGTGGGTTGAGCGGGCTGGGCGATTTGCTGGGCAAGAACAGCGAAAGCCAGTCGGCATTGAGCAACGCGTTGGGCAACGACGTGGAGAACCGTAATGACCTGGACAATGCGTTCAAGGCACTGGGCATGGACACTGGAATGATCGGCCAGTTCGCCCCGCTGATCCTGCAGTACCTCGGCCAGCAGGGCATCGCCGGGTCGTTGCTGCAGAACCTGGGTAGCCTGTGGACCACCCCAGCGCCAGTGAGTACGCCATCGGTTTGAGATTATCACAAGGCCAGACGTCATACATCGAAGGTCTTGAGCGTCACTTCCAGGGCTCTGATTCGATATTGTGCTTCAGTCAGCCAGACTTCGCGTGATTCCATTTCTTTACGATATCGTTGGTCACTGATCCCTTGGATTTTGGCGAAGGCTTTCGAAGATGGTTTCAAAAGCTCGGTGTATTCTTGCTGTTTTTGCGCTGCGCGTTCAGTGAGATTTTTTATATAGATGGCTAATGACCGTCTTTCTTTGAGAAGGCGGTTTTTGTGGGCAATCTGTTCCTTCAGGTACGTCTTGATCGTTATGTCTTTGTTAAAGGCAACAGTCTTTGTTTTCGCCAAATGGTGTGAAGCGGAGTGCCTGGTGTTCAACAGAGGAGGCTCTATTACCTGCGCCGCAAGCTTTTTTGTCAGCGGTGCTGTTCGGTGAGGTTTCGGGTTAGACTTTTGCTCCCAAAACTTTTGTAAATTGGCGAATTCCCGTTGTTGCCCTGTATCATCCCGGTAATTGATGGGGTCACAGGCACAGTATGCGTAGGCGTTATAGCCACCGTCGCTGAACGGGCTGAGATCATCGGGCTTGAGGAAGCGCATCAAGGCTGGACTATAGCTTCGGTATCCTCGCCCCAATGCATAGGTGCCAAGGAGCGGATCAAATCGTTCATCCTTGAAGCCTATTATCGTGGCTCTACCTGCTTGGCTGCCGATGTGCCCGTAAGGGCTGTAGACCAGGGCGGTGATTTTCACTTGAGAGCGGCTCGCAAGAGACATGCTGCTTAAGTCTTCGTCTTTGCGAGG
This sequence comes from Pseudomonas sp. zjy_15, assembly GCF_043101865.1. Classification (NCBI taxonomy): domain Bacteria; kingdom Pseudomonadati; phylum Pseudomonadota; class Gammaproteobacteria; order Pseudomonadales; family Pseudomonadaceae; genus Pseudomonas; species Pseudomonas sp. zjy_15. Next base: position 31,774 of record NZ_JBICII010000030.1, on the reverse strand, counting down.
CCGGGCACAACTAGCAGAATTATCAGGGGGCGCAACGTAACCGTGCTGATGTCAACCGGCTGCCTGCTTCGGCCTCTTCGCGGGTAAACCCGCTCCTACGCAGGTAGAGCCTATCCTTGGGGATGTGGTAATCCGCGTAGGAGCGGGTTTACCCGCGAAGAGGCCAGCTCAGGCGGCAGAGGTCTCAGCCCATCTCCGCCCGCAGCTGCTCGATCCGCTGGTCCTTCGCCACCCACAACTGGTTCACCCAAGCCTGCACCGCCTGACGAAACTCGGGATCATTCTCGTAATCCCCCGCCCACAACGCCGGGTCCAGCTCCCGCACCTGAATGTCGATAATCACCCGGCTGATGCTGCCATTGAGCAGGTCCCAGAACCCCGGCGCCTTGTTGCCGGGGTACACGATGGTCACATCCAGCAGGGCATCCAGCTGCTCGCCCAATGCCGCGAGCACAAACGCCACACCACCCGCCTTGGGCTTGAGCAGGTAGCGATACGGCGACTGCTGCTCCTGGCGCTTGGCTTCGGTAAACCGGGTGCCCTCCAGGTAATTGACCACGGTCACCGGCTGGCGCTTGAACAGCTCGCAGGCCGCCTTGGTGATTTCCAGGTCCTTGCCCTTGAGCTCCGGGTGCTTTTCCAGAAACGCCTTGCTGTAGCGCTTCATGAACGGGTAATCCAGCCCCCACCAGGCCAGGCCCAGCAACGGTACCCAGATCAGTTCCTTTTTCAGGAAGAACTTGAAGAACGGTGTACGGCGGTTGAGGCTTTCGATCAACGCCGGGATGTCGACCCAGGTCTGGTGGTTACTCACGGCCAGGTACGAGGTGTCCTTGCGCAGGTTTTCCACGCCACGGATGTCCCACTGGGTAGGGATGCACAGGGCGAAGATGGCTTTGTCGATTTCCGACCAGGTTTCGGCCACCCACATCACCGCCCACGACGCGTAGTCGCGGCCACGGCCCGGCAACACCAGCTTGAGCAGGGCGAAGACCAGCAGCGGGCAGATCAACACCACAGTGTTGAGCAGCAGCAGGGTGGTAGTGAGAATGCCGGTCAGCAGGCGACGCATAAAGAGACTCTTGTTGTGGGAGATGAACGGTTGGCAATGATAAGCAGGGCGGTGGCCTACGCCAAATGTCCAATGCCCGGCGGCGCGAACAAATGTTTCACGTTATGTTGTTTAGTCTTGTGGAAGCGAACCTCTCTTGCCAGTGCAGTCTAAGCACTGACCCTTTTCAAGGAAGCCTGCCTGTGAAACCACTGCTAGCCCTGTTGTCGATGTTGGCGCTGCCGGTAATGGCCGCCGAGCCCACCCTCTACGGCCGTTACGAGAACATCGCCCTGCCCGAACTGGGTGAAACCCTGAAAGCCAAGATGGACACCGGCGCCTTCACCGCGTCGCTGTCGGCCAAGGATATCGAGCTGTTCACCCGCGATGGGGACGAGTGGGTGCGCTTCCGCCTGGCGACCAAGGACTCGGACGGCAAGGTGTATGAGCACAAGGTCTCGCGCATCAGCAAGATCAAGGGCCGTGCCGATGAAGAGGACGAAGGGGATGCGCCAGAGGTCTCCAAGCGCCCGGTGGTCGACCTGGCGTTGTGCCTGGGGGATGTGAAGCGCACCGTCGAGGTGAATCTGGTGGACCGCAGCAACTTCAACTACCCGCTGCTGGTGGGTTCCAAGGCGCTGCGCGAGTTCAAGGCTGCGGTCAACCCGGCGAAAAAGTTCACTGCTGGCAAGCCAGGCTGTTGATCTGAAGCGTGCGCCATACAATGTAGGAGCGGGCTTGCCCGCGAACACACATAATGTGGTGTCAGGCACCGGCTTCGCCGGTGTTCGCGGGCAAGCCCGCTCCTACACTGAGATGTGCCAACCTTCAAAACCGCAAGGCCGGACGCCATGCCCCATATCCTCATCGTCGAAGACGAAGCCGCCATCGCCGACACCCTGGTCTACGCCCTGCAGGCCGACGGTCACAGCACCGAGTGGGTAACCTTGGGCAGTGCCGCCCTCGACCAGCAGCGCCAGCGCCCGGCCGACCTGGTCATCCTCGACATCGGCCTGCCCGACATCAGTGGCTTCGAAACCTGTCGCCAGCTGCGCCGGTTCACCGAGGTGCCGGTGATGTTTCTCAGCGCCCGGGACGGTGAAATCGACCGCGTAGTAGGCTTGGAAATCGGCGCCGACGACTACGTGGTAAAACCTTTCAGCCCTCGTGAAGTGGCAGCGCGCGTTCGGGCGATCCTCAAACGCATGGCCCCGAGGGCCGAGGCTGCCGGCGGAACCTCCTTGTTCCAGCTCGACACCCTGCGCATGCAGATCACCTACCGCAGCCAGCCGCTCACGCTGACCCGGCATGAGTTCCGCCTGCTGCAATGCCTGCTCGAACAACCGCAGCGGGTGTTCAGCCGCGAACAGCTGCTCGACGCTTTGGGCGTGGCCTCCGACGTGGGCTATGAGCGCACCATCGACAGCCATATCAAGAGCCTGCGCGCCAAGCTGCGCCAGGTAGCGGGTGATGCCGAGCCGATCCAGACCCATCGCGGCCTCGGTTACAGCTATAGCCCGGACCACGCCTGATGCGCTTGGGCATTCGCATCTTCCTGGTGTACTTCCTGTTCGTCGGCTTGGCCGGTTACTTCTTGCTCAATACCGTACGCGAACAGATTCGCCCGGTGGTACGCCAATCCTCTGAAGAAACATTGGTAGACACTGCCAACCTGCTGGCAGAAATCCTGCGGGATGAGGTCAAGGCCGGCACCCTGAACCAGGGCCGCCTGCCCGAGGTGCTCAAGGCCTACGGCTCGCGCAGCCCGGGCGCACAGATCTGGGGGCTGGCCAAGAACCAGGTCAGCCACCGCATCTACGTCACTGACGCCAAGGGCATCGTGTTGCTGGACTCCAGTGGCGAGGCCCTGGGCAAGGATTACTCGCAGTGGAATGACGTGCTGCTGACCCTGCGTGGCCAATATGGCGCCCGCTCCACCCGCAGCGATCCCAACGATGAAAGCACCTCGGTGATGCACGTTGGCGCACCGATCATCGACGACGGCAAGATCATCGGCGTTGTCACTGTCGCCAAGCCCAATAGCTCATTGCAACCCTACATTGACCGCTCCGAGCGGCGCCTGCTCACCCTGGGGCTGGGCCTGATCGGCCTGGGCTTGCTGATCGGCGCGGCTCTATCGTGGTGGCTTGCGCGCTCACTGCGCAAGTTGGCAGGTTATGCGCAGGCGGTCAGCGAAGGTGAGCGTGCGGAGCTTCCGCATTACAAGGGCGGCGAGCTGGCGAACCTGGCACAGGCAGTGGAGCGCATGCGCACCCAGCTGGAAGGCAAGGCCTATGTCGAGCGCTACGTGCACACCCTGACTCACGAGCTGAAAAGCCCGCTGGCGGCCATCCGTGGTGCTTCCGAGCTGTTGCAGGGCGAGGATATGCCCGCTGATCAGCGGGCACGCTTTGCCGGCAATATCGAGCGCGAGAGCAAGCGTTTGCAGCAGATGATCGAGCGGCTGCTCAACCTGGCCAGGGTCGAGCAGATGCAGGCGCTGGAGGACGAGCAGCAGGTGGCGCTGGCGGCGTTGGTCGATGAGTTGTTGCTGGCCCATGCGGCGCGTATCGAAGGCGCCAGTTTGCAGGTACGTCAGCGGGTGCCTGCCACTTTGCGTTTGCGCTGCGATCCGTTCCTGATGCGCCAGGCGTTGGCCAACCTGCTCGACAACGCGCTGGACTTCACCCCGGAAGGTGGCACGCTGCTGTTCGACCTGGAGCGCGATGGCGAACGGGTAGCGTTGAGTTTGTTCAACCAGGGGCAAGCGATACCGGCGTATGCCATCGGGCGGGTCAGCGAGCGGTTCTACTCGCTGCCGCGGCCCGGGAGCGGGCGCAAGAGCACTGGGCTGGGGCTGAATTTCGTGGCCGAGGTGATGCAGCTGCATGGCGGGGCCTTGGCGGTGGACAACGTCGATGGCGGGGTGCGGGTGCGGTTGTGGCTGCCGGTGCGGCGCATTAGCTGAGATAGCCGGGGCTGCACAGCAGCCCCAAATACACGTAAATCACACACGCTCTCCACAAAGCCTCCATGCAAGACGCAGACACTGCGCCCACTGCCACAGGAGGCCACATGAACAAGACCCTAGGTTTCAAACTCGGCATGATCGCCATGCTGATGTTGCTGTTGCTCATCCCACTACTGCTGATCAACGGCCTGATCGACGAACGCCAGGCCATGCGCGACGGCGTGCTGCGCGATATCGCCCAGAGCACCAGCTTCGATCAGCAACTCAGCGGCCCGCTGCTGGTGGTGCCTTACCGCAAGTACCAGCGCCGCTGGATCGAAAAGGACGGTGAGCGTACCCAGGAAACCAGCACCATCGCCGGCCACCTGTACTTTCTGCCGGAAACCTTCGACGCCGACCTGGGTGTGGACACCGAACTGCGCGCCCGAGGCATCTACCAGGCGCGGTTGTTCCACGCCAAAGGCCGTATCAGCGGCCGCTTCAAGCTCCCGGAGCATTGGGGGATCGACAAGGACTTTGACGACTACCGCTTCGACACGCCGTTCCTGGTGGTGGGCATCAGTGATATCCGCGGTATCGAAAGTGCTCTGGAGCTGAGCATGGACGAGCAAAAAGTGCCGTTCGAGGCCGGCACCCAGCTCGACTGGATGCGTGGCGGCGTGCACGCCAGCCTGCCGGGGCTGGACGGGCTACAGGCGCGAGCGTTCAGCTATGGCTTTGACCTGGCGCTGCAAGGTACCGGCCAGTTGCACGTGGTGCCCGTGGGCCGTACCAGCAGCGTGGACATGCGCGCCAACTGGCCGCACCCGAGCTTCGTCGGCAACTACTTGCCCAACCGCCGCGATATCGATGCTCAAGGCTTCAGTGCCCACTGGCAAACCTCGTTCTTCGCTACCAACCTTGAGGACGCGATACGCCAGTGCGCTAACGCCGGGCAGTGTGCAGATTTCAGTGAGCGCAGCTTTGGCGTGAGTTTTATAGACCCGGTGGACCAGTACCTGAAAAGCGAGCGGGCGATCAAATACGCGTTGTTGTTCATTGCCCTGACCTTTGCCGGTTTCTTCCTGTTCGAGGTAATGAAGAACCTGAGTGTGCACCCGGTGCAGTACATCCTGGTGGGCGTGGCGCTGGCGTTCTTCTATCTGCTGCTGCTGTCGTTGTCCGAGCACATCGGTTTTGGTTTGGCGTATGGGCTGTCGGCTTCAGCCTGTGTGCTGCTGATCGGCTTCTACCTGAGCCATGTGTTGCGCAGCCTGGGGCGAGGGGTGGGTTTTGCCGCGGGTTTGGCGGCGTTGTACGCGCTGCTCTTCGGGCTGCTGAGTGCCGAAGACTATGCGCTGCTGATGGGGTCGCTGCTGTGTTTCGGCCTGCTTGGGGTGTTCATGGTGCTGACCCGGCGGCTGGACTGGGCACGGGTGGGGAGGGCGGCATGAGGGAGGACAAAGAGATCGGGCGCTGGTTGGCCCTCAGGATCGGGCTGTTGTTTCCTGTGATACCGAGGTGAGGCCTTCGCGGGCACGCCCGCTCCCACAAGCCCACCACAGATAGCGAACACTGTGGAAACCTGTAGGAGCGGGTTCACCCGCGAAGGGGAACTGTCAGGCCACTGGCGCTGTAGCGACCATCGATGGCCGCTTGACCACCTCGGCATACCACGCCGCCAATCCAGGTTGGCGCTCACGCCAGCCGAATCCGGGCTGACGCAAATCCAGATAGCCCAGCGCACAGGCCACGCCAATCGCCGCCAGGTCGAAGCCGGACATCAGCTCCGGCAAGTGCTCCTGCTCCAGGTTGGCCAGGCTCCGGCGGATCTTGTCACCCTGCGCCTGCAGCCAGCCCTCCCAGCGCTTTTCTTCTGGCCGCAGGAAGCTCTCATAACGGCTCGACACCGCCGCATCCATGATCGCATCGGCCTGTGATACCAAGGTCATGCGCCGCCAGCGCGCCGAGCCTTCTCGCGGCAGCAGCGGCAGGCCTACGTGCTGCATGTCGAGGTACTCGCAGATTACCCGGCTGTCATGCAGCACGGTGCCGTCTTCCAGGCGCAGGGCCGGGATCTTGCCGATCGGGTTGTCCAGGTTGAGCTGCGGGTCGCCGCTCACCGGGCTGATGTTCACCGGCTGCAACTGCACACGCTCAAGCTGGCCGGTTTCGTGCAACACCACCATGACCTTGCGCACGAAAGGCGACAACGGCGAGTGGAACAGGGTCATCGTGCTCATGCTTCAGTTACCTTGCAGGCTGGGTGGCAGACACACGCCGGTGCCACCGATGCCGCAGTAGCCGTCCGGATTCTTGGCCAGGTACTGCTGGTGGTAGGCCTCGGCGAAATATACGGTCGGTGCCTGGTCGATTTCGGTGGTGATTTCACCGAAGCCGGCCTTGCTCAGCTCGGCCTGGAAGGCGTCGCGGCTGGCCTTGGCCTGTTCCAGCTGTTCCGGGCTGGTGCAGTAGATGGCCGAGCGGTATTGGGTGCCGATGTCGTTGCCCTGGCGCATGCCTTGGGTCGGGTTGTGCAGCTCCCAGAACATCGCCAGCAGTTCGCGGTAGCTGACCTTGTCCTTGTCGAACACCACCAGCACCACTTCGGTGTGGCCGGTCAGGCCCGAGCAGACTTCTTCGTAGGTAGGGTGCGGGGTGAAGCCGCCGGCGTAGCCGACCACGGTGCTGACCACACCTTCACGCTGCCAGAAGCGGCGCTCCGCGCCCCAGAAGCAGCCCAGGCCGAAGATGGCGAAGTCGATGGCGCCTTCGAAGAACGGGCCGAGCAGCGGGGTGTCTTTGAAGACGTAGTGGAACTCGGGCAGGCTCATTGGCGTGTCGCGGCCAGGCAGGGCCTGTTCCGCAGTGGGCATGACGTTTTTGTTCACCAGGATTTCCGAACGCAGGACCATGGCCGTTCCTCTGTGTTTATTCAGTGGGGGAGTGGTTTGGGCCTTCGCGGGCATGCCCGCTCCCACAGGTACAGCACAGGTTTCAAAGGTTGTGGTGTTCCTGTGGGAGCAGGCGTGCCCGCGAAAGGGCCCGAATGGCTTCTATAGTGCCCGAGGATTACGCAGCTGTCAGGCCAGCGGGCCACGCGGATAGCGCTTCAGCCGTTCAGCCAGCTCGCGCCCGGGAATTGGCCGGTCGAACAGGTAACCCTGGCCCACGTCGCAGCGGTGGCGGCGCAGGAACGCCAGTTGCTCCGGCGTCTCGATCCCTTCGGCCACCACCTTCAGCTTCAGGTTATGGGCCATGGCCACCACCGCCGAGGTGATTTCCATGTCGTCCTGGTTGTCGGGGATTTCGTTGATGAAGCTGCGATCGATCTTGAGGATGTCGATCGGAAACTTCTTCAGGTAGCTCAGCGACGAATAACCGGTGCCGAAGTCGTCCATGGCCAAGGTCAGGCCCAGGGCCTTCAGTTCATCCAGCTGGCGGTGGGTGTCCTCGCTGGCTTCCAGCAGCAGGCCTTCGGTCAATTCCAGCTCCAGCAGGTGCGGGGGCAGGGCTTCTTCCTTGAGGATGGTGCTGATTGACGCCACCAGGTCCGGGTCGGAGAACTGTTTGGGCGACAGGTTGATGGCTACATGCAGGTTGCCCAGGCCGGCCTTGCGCAGTTGCTGGCTCATGCAGCACGCCTGGCGCACCACCCATTTGCCGATAGGGATGATCAGGCCGGTTTCCTCGGCCACGCTGATGAACTGGTCCGGGCGGATCATGCCGCGTTCGGGGTGGTTCCAGCGCAGCAGTGCTTCCAGGCCCAGCAGGCGACCGCTGCGCAGGCACAGCTTGGGCTGGTAGAACACGTCCAGCTCATTCTGGGTCAGGGCACGGCGCAGGTTGTTTTCGACGAACAGCTTGTAGCTGGCTTCGGCATTGAGCACTTCGGTAAACACCTGTACCTGGTGTTTACCGTTGGCCTTGGCCTTGTGCAATGCAAGGCCGGCATTCTTCATCAGGCTGGCTGGGTCGATGCCGTGCAACGGTGCACAGGCCAAGCCTACCGAGGCGGTGACGTTGATCAACTGGTTATCGACGAACATCGGCTTGTCGAGGGTGCACAGCAACTGCTGGGCAACGCCTTGGCCATCTTCAAGGCTGGTGTCGTCGAGCAGCACGGCGAACTCGTTACTGGCAAAGCGCGCGAGGATGCCACCGCTGTGCAGGCTGTTGCGCAGACGCCTGGCCAGGCTGATCAGCAGCTTGTCGCCGGTCTGGTGGCCAAGGCTGTCGTTGATGCGCTTGAAGTTGTCGATGTCCACCAACAGCAGGCACATCGAGCTTTCGCCATCGCGGGCGAAGCGCTCGTCCAGGCTGCGAATGAACGCCGGGCGATTGCCCAGGTTGGTGAGGTTGTCGGTGTAAGCCAGGCGCTCGATGCGTTGCTGGGCCAGCTTGGTCTGGGTGACGTCTTCGTAGATGCCGATGTAGTGGGTCAGCTCACGGTTGTCACCGTATACCTTGGAGATCGACAACTGGCCCCAGTACGGCTCCAGGTTCTTGCGCCGGCTCTTGAACTCGCCCTGCCAACTGTTGCCCATGGCCAGGCTCGACGGCGAGTCGAACAGCAGTTCGCTGAGGTTCTCCAGTGCCGGTAGCTCGCCCAACTGGCGGCCCTGCACTTCGTCGGTACTGTACTGGGTGATGGCGGTGAAGCTGGGGTTGACGTACTCCACCCGGCCGTCGCGGTTCACCAGCAGAAAGGCGCTGGCGCTCTGCTCGACCGCGCGCTGGAACAGATGCAGGGCACTGGCCGCGGCCCGCCGTTTGTGGTTTGTGATCACTTGGGCGAACTGGTCGGCCAGCTCGCCGGCAAAGGCAATCTCGTCCGACTGCCAGGCCCTTGGCTGGCCGCTTTGCTCCAGGCACAACACGCCGATCACCTGGCCATCGACGCGGATGCTGGCGTCGAGCATGGCCTTGTTTTCCGGGCGCATGCTTTGCGCCAGAGCACGGGTACGCGGGTCGTGGCCGGCGTTGTGAGCGTCAATGGCGCGGCTTGCGTGCAGTGCATCCAGGTAGTCGGGGAAGCGGCTGGCATCGATGGCTTCGGGCTGGCGGTGCTCCTGCGCATCGCGGTACCAGGCGATGATCGGTTCCAGGCGTTGGTCTTCCAGGTGCCAGATGCTGGCGCAGTCGACCTTGTAGATTTCGCAGGCGCTCTGGGTGATCAGTTGGGCCGCTTCGAGTAGCGAGTTGCCCGCGCTGTAGCGCTGGCGGGCGAGGCGCAGGATAAGGTCCTGCTGGCCGCGCACACGCTCCAGGTGCTCCAGCTGTTCTTGCTGTGTGCGCTGGTTCAGTTGCAGGGCCAGCTGCAAGCGATTGTTGCGTGACTCCAGGTCGCTGGCGCCAAGTTCGCCGCTATCTTCCTGCTGGTCGTCGAGTACGCTCAGGTAGCCGCGTAACAGCTGGCGGTTGTGTTGTTTGTAAGCTTCACCCGCTTCCAGCAGGCGCAGCGAGGTGCTCGGCGTGTGCAGGGTGTAACGCACGCGGTAGTAGCCGCGTTGGGCCAGTTGCAACTGGATTTCGTCGTGCAGCCGGTAGCGTGCTTCGGGTTCCATCAGGCTAGCGTAGGGCGCGTCAATCAGGGCACACAGCTCGCCGGTTTGCATGCCGAACTGGCGCTCACAGGCCGGGTCAAGGTAGAGCATGGCCCAGGTGGCTTCGTTGAGCCTTTCGAAACGCAGCATGCCGAGCCGCGAGGGCACGGGTAACTGCGTCACGACCTCGGCCGCCACACGGCTGGCGGCATCGGGTTGGCTTTTCATCGAAGACTCGCTTGAAGAGGGAACGCTGCCTTTTGGCTGCGGCGGATTTGGCAAGGTTGCATCATGTCCCGAGGGCTGGCAAGCGGCCATGCTTGATGCTGTGGACAGGTTATCGGCTGACGTGGCCGATTCTGTAGTTTGGCTGGAGATTTTGGGGCCGCTTTGCGGCCCATCGCGACACAAGGCCGCTCCCACACGGATCGCGCCAGCTTTCAGAAATTGAGCAAGACAGTTGCCCCCACAATGGACTGCGATTGCCTGTGGGAGCGGCCTTGTGTCGCGAAAGGAGGGCGAAGCCCTCCCAGCTTTTTCCAGGCAAAAAAAAGCCCCGCCAATCGACGGGGTTGAGGTACGAGCGTGGCAGCTCGAAAAGGGAACTGCCCCTCGCAAGGAGGGGCAGAGTGCTGCCTTACAGCAGCATGGTGCGGATATCGCCCAGCACGTCGCCCAGGCGCTTGGTGAAGCGCGCGGCGGCAGCGCCGTTGATCACACGGTGATCGTAGGACAGCGACAGCGGCAGCATCAGCTTTGGCTGGAAGGCCTTGCCATCCCAGACTGGCTGCATGGTCGCCTTGGAGACGCCCAGGATAGCCACTTCCGGCGCATTGACGATCGGCGTGAAGCCGGTGCCGCCAATATGGCCGAGGCTGGAGATGGTGAAGCAAGCGCCTTGCATCTCGTCAGCCGACAGCTTCTTGGTGCGCGCCTTCTCGGCCAGTGCAGCGGCTTCGGCAGCCAGTTGCAGCAGGCTTTTCTGGTCGACGTTCTTGATCACAGGGACCAGCAGGCCGTCCGGGGTGTCCACGGCGAAGCCGATGTGCACGTACTTCTTGCGGATGATGGCCTTGCCGCTTGGCGCCAGCGAGCTGTTGAAGTCCGGCAGTTCCTTGAGCAGGAAGGCGCAGGCCTTGAGCAGCAGTGGCAGCACGGTCAGCTTCACCCCAGCCTTCTCGGCCACGGCCTTCTGCGCCACGCGGAAGGCTTCCAGCTCGGTGATGTCGGCAGAGTCGAACTGGGTCACGTGCGGCACGTTGAGCCAGCTGCGGTGCAGGTTGGCAGCACCGACCTGCATCAGGCGGGTCAGGGCCACTTCTTCCACTTCACCGAACTTGCTGAAGTCCACGGCAGGGATTGGCGGGATGCCAGCACCACCGGTCGCACCGGCGGCTGCCGGCGCTTCCTTGGCCTTCTGCATCATGGCCTTGACGTAGACCTGCACGTCTTCTTTCAGGATGCGACCGTGCGGGCCGGTGGCAGCAACTGCACCCAGCTCGACACCGAATTCACGGGCCAGCTGACGAACAGCGGGACCTGCGTGAACCTTGGCATTGCTGCCAGCGGCCGGTGCGGTAGCAGCCGGTGCGGGGGCAGCAGCCGGTGCGGCCGGTGCGGCGGCCGGAGCAGCCTCAGCCTTGGCTGGCGCAGGGGCGGCAGCTGGTGCCGGCGCGGCAGCCGGGGCTGCACCCGCCACTTTCAACTTGAAGATCAGGTCGCCAGTGCCGACTTCGTCTTCCAGCTTGCACAGTACTTCTTCGACCACGCCGGCGGCCGGCGACGGGATTTCCATGGAGGCCTTGTCGGACTCCAGGGTGATCAGCGACTGGTCGGTTTCGACGGTGTCGCCGACTTTGACCAGTACTTCGATGATCTTGGCCTTGCCCGACGAACCGATGTCCGGCACATGGATGTCCTGCACGCTGGCGGCAGCCGGGGCTGCGGCCGGAGCAGGGGTGGCTTCGGCGGCGGGAGCCGGCGCAGCTGCCTGAGCCGGAGCGGCAGCAGCCGGTGCCTCAGGGGCCGCAGCAGCGGCGCCCTCGGCTTCCAGGACCAGCAGCTCGTCGCCTTCTTTCAGGCGGTCGCCCAGCTTGACCTTCAGCTCCTTGATGACGCCGGCCTTGGGCGCCGGGATTTCCATGGAGGCCTTGTCGGACTCCAGGGTCAGCAGGCTTTGGTCAGCCTCGATACGGTCACCGACCTTGACGAACAGCTCGATGATTTCACCTTCACCGCTGCCGATGTCAGGTACGCGAATGAGTTCGCTCACTTAAAAATACTCCTCAGCAGTCCAGTGGGTTGCGCTTGTCCGGGTCGATACCGAACTTGACGATAGCGTCTGCGACAACCTTGGGTTCGATCTCGCCACGGTCAGCCAGGGCTTCCAGGGCAGCCAGCACCACGAAGTGGCGGTCGACTTCGAAGAAGTGACGCAGCTTCTTGCGGCTGTCGCTGCGACCGTAACCGTCGGTACCCAGGACTTTGAACTCTTTGCTCGGTACCCACTGGCGAATCTGCTCGGCGAACAGCTTCATGTAGTCGGTAGAGGCAATGACCGGGCCTTTGCGACCGTTCAGGCACTGCTCGACGTAGGTCTGCTGTGGCTTCTGGCCAGGCTTCAGGCGGTTGGCGCGTTCCACGGCCAGGCCGTCGCGGCGCAGTTCGTTGAAGCTGGTGACGCTCCACACGTCGGCACCGACGTTGAACTCTTCACGCAGGATCTTCGCGGCTTCGCGGACTTCGCGCAGGATGGTGCCGGAGCCCATCAGCTGTACGTGGTGTGCGGCTTCGCGGGTGTCCTCTTCCAGCAGGTACATGCCCTTGATGATGCCTTCCTCGACACCGGCCGGCATGGCTGGTTGCTGGTAGGATTCGTTCATCACGGTGATGTAGTAGAAGATGTCCTGCTGCTCTTCGGTCATCTTCTTCATGCCGTCCTGGATGATCACCGCCAGCTCGTAGCCGTAGGTCGGATCGTAGGTGCGGCAGTTCGGGATGGTGCCCGCCATCATGTGGCTGTGACCGTCTTCGTGCTGCAGGCCTTCACCGTTGAGGGTGGTACGGCCGGCGGTACCGCCGATCAGGAAACCACGGGTGCGGCTGTCGCCAGCGGCCCAGGCCAGGTCGCCAATACGCTGGAAACCGAACATCGAGTAGAAGATGTAGAACGGCAGCATCGGCTGGTTGTGGCAGCTGTACGAGGTACCGGCAGCGATGAACGACGACATGGCGCCGGCTTCGTTGATGCCTTCCTCGAGGATCTGGCCCTTCTTGTCTTCGCGGTAGAACATCACCTGGTCTTTATCGACTGGCTCGTAGAGCTGGCCGACCGACGAGTAGATGCCCAACTGGCGGAACATGCCTTCCATACCGAAGGTACGGGCTTCGTCCGGGATGATCGGGACGATGCGCTGGCCAATGTCCTTGTCCTTGACCAGCTGCGCCAGAATACGCACGAAGGCCATGGTGGTGGAGATTTCGCGGTCGCCCGAGCCATCCAGGATCGCTTTCAGCGTTTCCAGTGGCGGGGTCGGCACGCTGAAGCTCTTGGCACGGCGCTGTGGCACGAAACCGCCCAGGGCAGCACGGCGCTCGGCCAGGTACTTGGCTTCGGCAGAACCTTCTTCCGGCTTGAAGAACGGCAGGTTCTCCAGGTCGGCATCCTTGACCGGGATGTCGAAGCGGTCACGGAAGTGACGCAGGCTGTCGACGTCGACCTTCTTGGTGTTGTGCGCGGTGTTCTTGGCTTCGCCAGCACCGGTGCCGTAACCCTTGATGGTCTTGGCCAGGATGACGGTCGGCTGCTCTTTGTGGTTAACAGCCTGGTGATACGCCGCGTAGACCTTGTACGGGTCGTGACCGCCACGGTTGAGCTTCCAGATCTCTTCGTCGGACAGGTCTTCGACCATGGCCTTGAGTTCCGGGGTGTTGAAGAAGTGCTCGCGAACGTACGCGCCGTCTTTGGCTTTGTAGTTCTGGTACTCGCCGTCGATGACTTCGTCCATGCGGCGCTGCAGGGCACCGTTGGTGTCCTTGGCCAGCAGTGGGTCCCAGAAACGGCCCCAGACGACTTTGTTGACGTTCCAGCCACCGCCACGGAACACGCCTTCGAGTTCCTGGATGATCTTGCCGTTGCCGCGAACCGGGCCGTCGAGGCGCTGCAGGTTGCAGTTGATGACGAAGATCAGGTTGTCCAGCTTCTCGCGGCCGGCCAGGGCGATTGCACCCAGGGATTCCGGCTCGTCGCACTCACCGTCGCCCATGAAGCACCAGACCTTCTGCTTGCCGGCCGGGATGAAGCCACGGGCTTCCAGGTACTTCATGAAGCGTGCCTGGTAGATCGCCTGGATCGGGCCCAGACCCATCGAAACGGTCGGGAACTGCCAGAAATCAGGCATCAACCATGGGTGCGGGTACGAAGACAGGCCGTTGCCGTCCACTTCCTGGCGGAAGTTGTTCATCTGGTCTTCGCTGATACGGCCTTCCATGAAGGCACGGGCGTAGACGCCTGGCGATGCGTGGCCCTGGAAGAAGACCAGGTCGCCGCCGTGTTCTTCGGTAGGGGCCTGGAAGAAGTAGTTGAAGCCGATGTCGTACAGGGTGGCACTGGAGGCGAAGCTAGAGATGTGTCCGCCCAGGTCCGAGTCTTTCAGGTTGGTACGCATGACCATGGCCAGCGCGTTCCAACGCACCATCGAGCGAATGCGGCGTTCCATGAACAGGTCGCCAGGCATGCGTGCTTCGTGGGTGACAGGGATGGTGTTGCGGTATGGCGTGGTGATCGCATATGGCAGCTGGGAGCCACTGCGGGTGGCCAGCTCGCCCATACGGGTCATCAGGTAATGAGCGCGGTCTTCGCCTTCTTTGTCGAGGACCGACTCCAGGGCATCCAGCCATTCCTGGGTTTCGATTGGATCGAGGTCTTGCATGGCTTGCTCCAGGGCGGAAAGGCAACCAGAATCGATTGCCTGAGATTGCGACTGGCCTTATGGGCAGACGTCGTGAATTCTTGGATTACCGGGGTGTCTTCCGGCGCGTTGTAGTTTTACTACATTTGCTTTCGCATTTCATGCTTTTACACGACACGAGTAGTAGTAAAACTACATTTGTGCGACGTTTGGTCGCACCTTGGCTTGTGAGGAAAAACGTTCATGTTGGTTGGCATTGTGTCGCGAACGGGTGGTTCTTGATGTTTATTGCCAAGATTTCGTTTTTTTCAGCTATTTCCAACTTTTGTACGACAGTCCAACCGTGGTCCGGCTTCCCCTTGGCCGCTTTTTCCCCTCTATTTCACGCCGATCAAGGATAGACCATGCGCCTACCTTTGCCCTCCGATCTGCCCGCCACCTTGCAGCCGCTGGTCACTCGCAACCAGCAGTTCATCAGCGATGCCGTGGCCGGCCACCCCGAACTCGACCTGCAGGCCTGGAGCCCGCTGCACCGGCAGCAGTTCGACCAGGTGGCTGCTGCCAGTGAATTCGTGCTCAGCCTGGCCCAGCGCGAGCCGGCCATGCTGTTCGCCCTGCTGGCCAGTGGCGAGCTGGAGCGGCGTTACGCCCCCGGTGAGCTGCGCGGGCAAATCGCCGCAACGGCCCAGGCGGCACAGAGCGAGGACGAACTGGCGCGCAACCTGCGCCGCGCGCGCAACCGCCAGCAGTTGCGCATTATCTGGCGCGACATCACTCGCCAGGCGGAGCTTGGCGAAACCTGCCGTGACCTGTCGGACCTTGCCGATGCGGCCATCGACGAAGCCTACCAATGGCTGTACCCGCGCCATTGCCAGCAGTTCGGGACACCCATCGGCAACCGCAGCGGCCAGCCGCAGCACATGGTGGTGCTGGGCATGGGCAAGCTGGGAGCGGTAGAGCTTAACCTGTCGTCGGACATCGACCTGATCTTCGGTTTCCCCGAGGGCGGTGAAACCGAAGGGGTGAAGCGCTCGCTGGACAACCAGGAGTTCTTCACGCGCCTGGGCCAAAGGCTGATCAAGGCGCTGGACCCGGTTACTGTCGACGGCTTTGTATTCCGCGTTGACATGCGTCTGCGTCCCTATGGTTCGGCGGGTGCCCTGGTGCTCAGCTTCAATGCACTGGAGCAGTACTACCAGGACCAGGGCCGTGACTGGGAACGTTACGCGATGATCAAGGCGCGGGTGGTGGCCGGCGACCAGGCGGCTGGCGCGCAGTTGCAGGAGATGCTGCGCCCGTTCGTGTACCGCCGCTACCTGGACTTTTCCGCAATCGAAGCGCTGCGCACCATGAAGCAATTGATCCAGCAGGAAGTGCGGCGCAAGGGCATGGCCGAGAACATCAAGCTGGGGGCCGGTGGTATTCGCGAAGTGGAGTTCATCGCCCAGGCCTTCCAGCTGATCCACGGCGGGCGCGACCTCAGCCTGCAGCAGCGGCCGTTGCTCAAGGTGCTGGCCACCCTGGAAGGCCAAGGCTACCTGCCGCCAGCAGTGGTGGCCGAGTTGCGTGAGGGCTATGAGTTCCTGCGGTACACCGAGCACGCGATCCAGGCCATTGCCGACCGCCAGACGCAAATGTTGCCGGAAGGTGAGACCGATCAGGCACGCGTGGCCTACATGCTCGGCTTTGCCGACTGGCAGAGCTTCCATGACCAGTTGATGTACTGGCGTGGCCGCATCGACTGGCATTTCCGCCAGGTCATTGCCGACCCGGATGATGAAGACGGTGAAGGCGAACTGGTGGTGGGTGGCGAGTGGTCGCCGTTGTGGGAGCAGGCGCAGGACGAAGAAGCCGCTGGCCGGCAATTGCAAGAGGCTGGCTTCAAACAACCCGCCGAAGCCTTGCGGCGCCTGGCCGGGCTGCGTTCCAGCCCGCAGTTGCGCTCGATGCAGCGCATCGGCCGTGAGCGACTAGACGCATTCATCCCGCGGCTGTTGGCCCAGGCGGTGGAGCATGACAACCCCGACCTGGTGCTTGAGCGGGTGCTGCCATTGGTCGAGGCTGTGGCGCGGCGTTCTGCCTACCTGGTACTGCTGACCGAAAACCCGGGTGCCTTGCGCCGTTTGCTGACGCTGTGCGCTGCCAGCCCGTGGATTGCCGAGCAGATTGCCTTGTACCCGCTGCTGCTCGACGAACTGCTCAATGAGGGCCGTTTGTTCAGCCCGCCCTTGGCGCCAGAACTGGCCAGCGAACTGCGCGAGCGCCTGACGCGCATCCCCGAGGACGACCTGGAGCAGCAGATGGAGGCGCTGCGCCATTTCAAGCTGGCCCACAGCCTGCGCGTGGCTGCCTCGGAAATCAGCGGCAACCTGCCGTTGATGAAAGTCAGCGACTACCTGACCTGGCTGGCTGAAGCCATCCTCGACCAGGTGCTGGCCCTGGCCTGGCGCCAGACCGTGGCCCGCCACGGCCAACCCAAGCGCAGCGACGGCAGCCTGTGCGACCCGGGTTTCATCATCATCGGTTACGGCAAGATGGGCGGCCTGGAACTGGGCCACGGTTCGGACCTGGACCTGGTCTTCATCCATGACGGCGATCCGCAGGCGGAAACCGACGGTGCGAAGCCTATCGACAGTGCGCAGTTCTTCACGCGTCTGGGGCAGCGCATCATCCACTTGCTGACCACCCAGACCAACTCGGGCCAACTGTACGACGTGGATATGCGCCTGCGCCCGTCCGGCGCCTCGGGGCTGCTGGTCAGCTCGCTGGGTGCGTTCGAACGCTACCAGCAGAACGAAGCCTGGACCTGGGAACACCAGGCGCTGGTACGGGCCCGTGTGCTGGTGGGTTGCAAGCAGGTGGGGGCGGCATTCGAAGGTGTGCGCGCCAAGGTACTGGGCCAGGCGCGCGACCTGGAAAAACTGCGCAGCGAGGTGAGTGAAATGCGCGCCAAGATGCGTGACAACCTCGGTACCAAGGCTACGGTTGCCGGTACGGGGGCGAACGCCTTCGACGCCGGCGTGCCGTTCGATATCAAGCAGGATGCCGGCGGTATCGTCGATATCGAATTTATGGTGCAATACGCCGCTTTGGCCTGGTCCCACGACCATCCGGCCATACTTCGATGGACCGATAACATCCGCATTCTGGAAGAGCTGGAGCAGGCGAACTTGATGCCGGCCAGTGACGCGGTGCTGTTGCGTGAAGTGTACAAGGCGTTCCGCTCGGCCTCCCACCGCCAGGCCCTGCAGAAGCAGGCCGGGGTGATCGATGCGGCGCAGTTTGCCGATGAACGCCGTGAAGTGCGGCGGATCTGGGGTGAGTTGGGTTTAAGCTGATACCGTGTTGGCTTGTTCGCGGGCAAGCCCGCTCCCACAGGTACTGCACAGGCCCTGAGCAGTGTGCAATCCCTGTGGGAGCGGGCTTGCCCGCGAATAGGCCATGTGAGTGGTACACTGTCCGCCACATAGCCTGAATATAAAGAGGGGAGGCCAGGCTGGACCGCAGCCTGTAGCCTCCCCGAGCGTTTCTGGACTGAGCATGAGAATACTGATCATTGGCCCCAGCTGGGTTGGCGACATGGTGATGGCGCAGACCCTGTTCCAGTGCCTGAAACAGCAGCACCCCGACTGCGTGATCGACGTGCTGGCCCCCGAGTGGAGCCGGCCGATCCTCGAACGCATGCCTGAAGTGCGTCAGGCCTTGAGCTTCCCGCTCGGCCACGGTGCGCTGGAACTGGCCACGCGGCGGCGCATCGGCAAGTCCCTGGCCGGCCAGTACGACCAGGCCATCCTGCTGCCCAACTCGCTCAAGTCGGCGCTGGTGCCTTTTTTTGCCGGCATTCCAAAACGCACCGGCTGGCGCGGTGAAATGCGCTTCGGTCTGCTGAACGACGTGCGCAAGCTGGACAAGACCCGCTACCCGCTGATGATCGAGCGCTTCATGGCCCTGGCTTACGCGCCCGGCGCCGAGCTGCCGCAGCCATACCCGCGTCCCAACCTGCAGATCGAAGCGCAAAGCCGCGACGCCGCCCTGGCCAAGTTCGGCCTGGAACTGGACCGTCCGGTACTGGCGCTGTGCCCTGGCGCCGAGTTTGGCGAAGCCAAGCGCTGGCCGGCAGAGCACTATGCCGCTGTGGCCGATGCGATGATTCGACAAGGCTGGCAAGTGTGGCTGTTCGGCTCCAAGAACGATCACCCGGTCGGTGAGCAGATCCGCGACCGGCTTATTCCGGGGTTCCGTGAAGAGTCGTCCAACCTGGCCGGTGAGACCTCGCTGGCCGAGGCCATCGACCTGATGTCCTGCGCCCATGCCGTGGTGTCCAACGACTCCGGCCTGATGCACGTGGCCGCTGCGCTGAACCGTCCATTGGTGGCGGTGTACGGCTCGACTTCACCCGGCTTCACCCCGCCGCTGGCCGAACAGGTGGAAGTGGTGCGCACCGGTATCGAGTGCAGCCCGTGCTTTGACCGCACCTGTCGCTTCGGCCATTACAATTGCCTGCGTCTGCTGGATCCGGGCAAAGTGATCGCCGCCCTGCACAGCCTAAGCGGACCGGACCTGATCGATACCGTGGCCGAGGTCGACTAAGTGCGGGTACTGATCATCAAGACCTCGTCGCTGGGGGATGTCATCCACACCCTGCCGGCGCTTACCGATGCCGCCCATGCCATTCCAGGCATCCGTTTCGATTGGGTGGTGGAAGAAGGCTTCGCCGAAATCCCCAGTTGGCACCCTGCGGTCGACCAGGTCATCCCGGTGGCGATCCGTCGCTGGCGCAAGAACCTCTGGCAAACCATCAAGAGTGGCGAGTGGAAGGCGTTCAAGCAGCGCGTTCGCGAGCGCAAGTATGACCTTGTGATCGACGCCCAGGGCCTGGTCAAGTCGGCTTGGTTGACCCGTTACGTGAAGGCACCCGTAGCCGGCCTGGACCGCTACTCGGCCCGCGAAGGCTGGGCCAGCCGCTTCTACGACCGGCCTCTGTCGGTCGCCACCGGCCAGCATGCGGTGGAGCGGGTACGCCAGCTGTTTGCCATGGCCCTGGCCTACGACCTGCCAGAAGGCATCGGCAACTACGGCCTGGACCTCGACCGCCTGCAACTGCCGCCGGCTGCGCCCTATGTGGTGTTCCTGCATGGCACCACCTGGGCGACCAAGCACTGGCCCGAAGCCTACTGGCGCGAACTCGCCGAGCGCATGGGCCGGCGCAAGCTGGAAGTGCGCCTGCCCTGGGGTAATCCGGCCGAGAAGGCGCGGGCCGAGCGAATTGCCCTAGGCTTGAACAACTGCCAGGTGCTCCCCAAATTGAACCTTGCCGGCGTCGCTCGTGTACTGGCGGCGGCAAAGGCCTGCGTGGCGGTCGACACCGGCCTTGGCCACCTGGCGGCGGCGCTCGATGTGCCCACCCTTTCGCTGTTTGGCCCGACCAACCCGGGCCTGACTGGCGCCTACGGACGGACCCAGATTCACCAGGCCAGTGACTGGCCTTGCGCTCCCTGCCTGCAAAAGAAGTGCACCTACAAACCGAGCGCCGATGACCTGGCCCGGTTCGATCTGAAACGCGAGTGGCCGCTGTGCTTCACTCGCCTGAATCCCGAGCATGTGGCGAGCCGCTTGAGCGCGTTGCTGCTGGCTGAGGATGTCCGTTGATGCAACTGGCTTTCGTGCTTTACAAATATTTCCCCTTCGGCGGGCTGCAGCGCGATTTCATGCGCATTGCCCTGGAGTGCCAGAAGCGGGGCCACCAGATCCGCGTGTACACGCTGATCTGGGAGGGTGACATTCCACCGGGTTTCGAAGTGCTGGTGGCGCCGGTGAAGGCGATTTTCAACCACCGCCGCAACGAGAAGCTCAGTGCCTGGATGGCCGCTGACCTGGCCAAGCGCCCGGTCGACCGCCTGATCGGCTTCAACAAGATGCCGGGGCTGGACGTGTACTACGCCGCCGACGGCTGCTTCGAAGACAAGGCGCAGACCCTGCGCGGTGGCTTGTACCGTCGCTGGGGCCGCTACCGGCACTTTGCCGAGTACGAGCGTGCGGTGTTCGCCAAGGACGCCCATACCGAAGTGCTGATGATTTCCGAAGTGCAGCAGCCGCTGTTCATCAAGCATTACGGCACCCCGGTAGAACGCTTCCACCTGCTGCCACCAGGCATTTCCCAGGATCGCCGTGCGCCGGCCAATGCCGCCGAGATCCGCGCCGAGTTCCGCAAGGAATTCGACCTGGGGGATGACGACCTGCTGCTGGTGCAGATTGGCTCAGGCTTCAAGACCAAAGGCGTGGACCGCAGCCTCAAGGCACTGGCCGCGCTGCCGTCAGCCCTGCGCAAACGTACCAGGCTGATGGTGATCGGCCAGGACGACCCCAAGGTATTCCAGCTGCAAAGCGCTACCCTCGGCCTGGGCGACCAGGTGCAGTTCCTCAAGGGTCGCAGCGACATCCCGCGCTTCCTGTTGGGCGCCGACCTGCTGATTCACCCGGCTTACAACGAGAATACCGGTACGGTGCTGCTCGAAGCGTTGGTCGCCGGCTTGCCGGTGCTGGTGTCCAAGGTGTGCGGTTATGCCCACTACATTGCCGAGGCCGACAGCGGCCTGGTGCTGGATGAGCCGTTCGAACAAGAGCAGCTCAACGGCTACCTGCAGCGCATGCTCGAAGACCCGCAGGCGCGTGCCAGCTGGTCGCGCAATGGCCTGGCATTTGCTGATAGCGCCGATCTGTACAGCATGCCACAGCATGCTGCCGACGTGATCCTGGGGCAAAAAACCGCATGAAGCTGATATTGGCCGAGCCCTTCAAACGCCTGTGGGCCGGGCGTGATGCCTTCGACGCCGTGGAGGCGCTGCAAGGCGAGGTCTATCGCGAGCTGGAAGGGCGCCGCACGCTGCGCACCGAGGTGGCTGGCGAGGGCTTTTTCGTCAAGATCCACCGTGGCATCGGCTGGGGCGAGATCTTCAAGAACCTGTTCACCGCCAAGCTGCCGGTACTCGGTGCCGGCCAGGAATGGCGGGCGATCCAACGCCTGCACGAAGTGGGTGTGCCGACCATGACCGCAGTCGCCTACGGCGAGCGTGGCAGCAACCCGGCCACGCAGCACTCGTTCATCATCACTGAAGAGCTGGCGCCCACCATCAGCCTGGAAGACTTCAGCATCGACTGGGTCAAGCAGCCGCCCGAGCCGCGCCTGAAGCGTGCACTTATCGCAGAAGTGGCGAAGATGACCGGCGGCATGCACCGCGCCGGGGTCAACCACCGCGATTGCTACATCTGCCATTTCCTGCTGCACACCGACCGACCGGTGACGGCGGATGACTTCAAGTTGTCGGTGATCGACCTGCACCGTGCGCAAACCCGTGCCACGATCAGCCGCCGCTGGCGTGACAAGGACCTGGCTGCGCTGTACTTTTCGGCCCTGGACATCGGCCTGACCCAACGCGACAAGCTGCGCTTCCTGCGTGGTTACTTCCAGCGTCCGCTGCGGCAGGTGCTGAAGGAGGAAGCCGCGCTGCTCGCCTGGCTGGAGCGCAAGGCCCAGAAACTCTACGATCGCAAGCAACGCTATGGGGATGCACTCTGATGGCGAGTTGGACACTGGCGCCGGGGTACGAACACCTGGCGGCGGACTTCGGCAGCCTCGATGCGGTATTCGCCCTCCAGGGCGAACGGCTGACCCGCGATCCGCTCAGTGAGGTGGTACGCATCGAGCGTGACGGGATCAACTACTATGTCAAGCGCTACACCGGGGCCGGCAAGCACATGCGCCGGTATCTGGGGCGGCCACGCATCAAGGCCGAATGGCAAAACCTCAAGCAGTTCGCCAAATGGGGTATCCCCACCGCCGAAGTCGTGGCCTGGGGCCTGGAGCGCAACGGCCTGGCCTTTGGCCGTGGCGCGATGATCACCCGTGAACTGCCGCGCACCGAAGACCTGTCGGCATTGGCCGAACACAACGATCCGCGCTTGGCCGACCGCACCTGGGTCGACCATATCAGCCGTCAACTGGCGCGCCATACCCGGGTCATGCACGAGCACCGCTTCGCCCATAACGATTTGAAGTGGCGCAACCTGCTGGTCGATGACCAGGGCACGCTATTCTTCATCGACTGCCCCACCGGCGACTTCTGGCGCGGATTCATGTGGCGCCACCGGATGATCAAGGACCTGGCATGCCTGGACAAAGTGGCCAAATACCACCTGTCAGCTACCCAGCGCCTGCGCTTCTACCTGCAATACCGTGGCCGTGACCGGCTGAATGTGCGTGACAAGAAGCGCATTCGTCGGGTACTGGGCTTTTTCGAGGGAAGGGAATGACCGATTACCTGGCCAGCGCGGACCTCGCGCTGCTCAAGCGCCATGGCCTGGACGACTTCGAGGCGCTGTGGGCGCTGCAACTTGATGCGGTGGACGAACCCAACACCGGCCGCGGTGGCTGGAGCAGCGTCTTCCGTCTGGAACTCGAAGGCAAGGGCTACTACCTCAAGCGCCAGAGCGACTACCTGACCCGTACCTTGCACCGGCCGTTCGGCGAGCCCACCTTTGCCCGGGAATTCCGCAACATCAGTCGCTACCAGAAGCTGCGCATTCCGGCATTGCAGGCGGTGTTCTACGGCGAGCGCAAGCAGGGTGGCAAGCACCGGGCCATCCTGATGACCCGCGCTCTGGACGAATGGGCCGACCTCGAAAGCCTGCTGGCGCAATGGCCGCGGTTGGGTAAGGCCGAGCGCACTGGCATCCTGCAGGCCTGCGGCCAGCTGGCGCGTACCCTGCACAGCGCCGGCCAGGTGCATGGCTGCTTCTACCCCAAGCACATTTTCTTGCGCCAACGGCGTGACGGCTGGGATGCGCAACTGATCGACCTGGAAAAGACCCGTCCCCTGCTGCTCGGCATGCGTGACCGCCTCAAGGACCTGGAGCCACTGCTGCGCCGCGCCCAGGCGTGGAGCGTGCAGGATGTACGTACTTTGCTGGCTACCTACCTGGGGCAGCCCGCCGACGGCGCGCTGGTCGATAGCTGGCTGCAACGGTTGACGCAACGCCGTCGTGAAAAAGAGGCCCGCTGATGCGTTTGTCTGAATTGAAGGATGCCGGGCGCAGCCCATCGCTGCCCCTGAGCATCACGTTGGTTGATGCCGCTGGCAGCGCCGACTTGCAATTGCTCAGCCTGCTGCGCGTGCTGCCGGGCCAGCGTTATGTGGGCGCTGGTGTCTGGCGCGGTACACCGGTGCTGGCAAAGTTGCTGGTCGGTGGTAACGCTGCACGGCATTTCCAGCGCGAACTGCAGGGTGTGAAATTGCTGGCCAAACAAGGACTGACCACGCCGACGCTACTGGCCGACGGCCTCAAGGAAGGCGAGGGTGGCTGGCTGCTGTTCGAATTCCTTGACGGTGCCCAAAGCCTGGCCGATGCCTGGGCCGCAGTGGAAAACCTGCCAGTGCTGGCGGACGAGCAGCACCTGGTGCTGGGCGAAGCGCTCACTGCCGTGGCGCACATGCACGCCCAAGGCCTTTGGCAGGAAGACCTGCACCTGGACAACCTGCTGCGCCATGCCGGCAAGCTGTACCTGATCGACGGTGCGGGCATAAGGGCGGAAACGCCCGGTCAGCAGTTGTCGCGTCCACGCGTGCTGGAAAACCTCGGGGTGTTTTTCGCCCAGTTGCCCAAGCGCCTGGAGCCGTTCATCGAAGAGCTGCTGGTGCATTACCTGCTGGCCAACGCCGAGCATGCGTTGCCGCTGGAAGCGCTGCAGAAACAGGTGGACAAGGTGCGCACCTGGCGCCAGAAGGACTATCTGGACAAGGCTGGCCGCGAGTGCAGCCTGTTCAGCGTCCAGCGCACCCTTTCGGGCTTGCAGGCGATCCGCCGCATTGAGGTCGAGGCCCTGCAGCCTGTACTGGAGCAGGCCGATGCGCTGATCGACACCGGCCATTTGTACAAGACCGGTGGCGCTGCCAGCGTGGCGCGCATCGAGGTCAACGGTCGCCAGTTGGTGATCAAGCGCTACAACATCAAGAACACCGCGCATTGGTTCAAGCGCTTCTGGCGCCCGAGCAGGGCTTGGCATTCCTGGATTGAAGGCCACCGCCTGGAGTTCCTCGACATCGCCACGCCACGCCCCCTCGCGGTGCTGGAACAGCGGGTGCTGGGCCTGCGCAGCCGTGCCTACCTGGTCACCGAGTATGTCGACGGCCCGGACCTGACGGCATGCTTCGCGCCCTACGTCGAAAGCGGCGATGCGCCCGAGGAGCAGGTGGAGGCCTTGGTGCACGTGATGCAGCAGCTGATTCGCGAGCGCATCAGCCACGGCGACTTCAAAGGCCATAACCTGTTCTGGCACAACGGCCAGTGGTCGCTGATCGACCTCGATGCCATGTGCCAGCATGCCACCCAGCTCAGCTTCGCACCGGCCTATGCCCGTGACCGGGCACGGCTGCTGCGCAACTGGCCCAATGGCAGTGCCTTGCATCAGCGGCTGGACCGGTTGTTGCCAAAACTGGTCGACTGAGGCCGCCGGCTCCGCTGTCAGTGGGCCGGCGCTGGTTGATCTGGCAGTGTCAGCCAGTCACTGCTGCGCCCTGCCTGGCGAACGCGTATCAGCCACTGGCCGTTTTCGTGGCGCAGCACCGCCCACGGCACCACGCTGGCGTTGCTGGCAACGGCAATCTGCAAGTGGTAATGATCCGGCAGCAGGTGGCGGCGCACAGGTAACTGCCCGTCCTTGAGCGCCAGGTACAGCTGATCGTCAGCCTGAAAAAGCCCTTGTTCGATGTTTACCGGCAGGCCAGCCATTGGCACTTGCAGATAGCAGTCCTGCAGCAACTGCTTCAGGTCGGGCAACCCGTCGTACCAGAGCACCGGTGAGTCGATCACCCATTGCCCGTCGGCTTTGCGCTTGAGCGGTTGCTGCAGATAGGCATCTGGCTGGCCAGGGTCGATGGCCCGCCAGCGGTAGCCGTCGAAGCTGACCTGATAGTAGCGGTTGTCGTTGTCCTTGATGAAGTACAGCGACAGCCCACCAAACGCCGAGCGTTGTTCGTATACACCTTCATCGTAGATACCGTCTATGCGATAGCGCAGGCTGCTGCTGCCCGGTTTTACCTGGAGGCGTGCGGGTAGCGGCAGTGGCGGTGGTTTGGGGATCCCGCGCAGGGATCGGCGTAGCACTCTGGAACCCAGAAAACTGGTACCCGCATCGTTGAGGTGGCTAAGCGCCTGATAGGCATGCCGCATCACCCCTTCCACATCCTCTTGCTTGAAGGCCTCGGCGCCATCCCAGATGTCGATTGCCATGCGGCCGATCGACAGTACCAGCAACGCGCGGTTCGGCAGCAGCAGGCTGATGAAGTCCAGTAAGCGCCAGCTCAGCGCCATGACCGACTCCACATTCACTTCCCTGGTCGTCATGCTGTCGGCATCGGCCTGAGCAATCAGCGCCCGGGCTTCGGCCATGTAGTAGACGAAGAACAGGTCGTCCTGGATCTCGGGTGTCCTCAAATGCGTGCTCATGCGCCCCTTGTCCAGCAGCTGCTGCACCGTAGCAGCAGGCAGCAATGGCAGGCGTTCGGCCACATATGCTCTCAACGTGGGCTGCTGGCGCAATGTGCGAAGCAGTTCGCGGGTCGTGCGAAAACGGCGCCAGGCCCTGCGGTCCGGGGCATCCGGGGTGTACAGCACGCATGCCGGAGACTTGTAGGGGGTGCTGTTGAGCAGCAGCACGCCCTGCACGGTATGGCCCATGATGTTCAACTGGCGAACAGTGACCGGGTAGCCTGCTACTGGCGCACGCAAGACATTGTGTGGTTGGTCCAGCACTGCGCGCACCCAGTTGTAGCCATGTTCGAAAGGGTCTTCGCCAAAGTGTCCGGCGTAGTGCGCCTTGACTGCTTCAGCGCGCATGCGTGCACGGTTGACCTTGCTGTGCGCAGTCAGGCGCCATTTGCCTGCTCTGGAACTGATGAGTTGGGTGTGCAGGTACTTTGCGTAGCTGTCACCCACGTTCAGTTCCCGGACCATGTGCTTGACATACTGCGGCGTGAGCCCGGCGGGCATGGCTTTGCCGTGGGCATGGATCACCCGGGCAGTCAGCCAGTAGTCGGTATCGAACCACGGCAAGTTCTTGAGGGCGATCTCTTCGAGGGTGTTGATTTCCTCGACCATCTCCACCATCTCGTGGCCCACGCGTCGCATGCCTACATAGGTGACATAGGACGAGAGGGCGAAGGGATGCATGATTGCGCCCGTGCGGCGGGCGCGTACGACCACGATCTTGATCTCGCGAGGATCTGTTTCGTACCCCAGGTCATGGCTCAGGCGCTCGCGAAGGCGTGCGTTGGCCCAGGCCAGCAGGCTATTGCGTTGCTTGAAGTCGTCAAGGCTCAGCACTCCCGGGGCAGCAGCCTGCTCGGCGATTGCCACCAGCGTTTGCATGGCCTGCATCATATGGCTCAGGCCTTGCGCAGATGTATTGCGCAGCCAGTTGGGCAGGTTCTTCTCAAGCAATTGGGAGTAGCGTGTTTGCAGGATGGGCTTGGCGCCGACTTCGTGCCATAGCGCTAGGGCTTCATGTATTCGGGTGTGCTGGTCGGGTGAGCCGTTGCTCCACAAGCCGGTGTCACTCAGGCGTTGGCGTTGGGCTTCTATCACGCTGTCGATCTGGGCCTCCAGCAGGCTGTCGGCGTACCATTCATAGCGCAGGCGCTGTGACCGGCGAGCGCGGTCCGCCTGCGTGTCAGTGTACAGATGCAGCAGCGGTCTGCTCTGGAGTGGGTCTTCCAGGCGTTCGCAAAGCTCCAGGTGCAGTGCGGCAAGGGAGTCGAAGGCCTCGATGCCTTGTGACAGGCTGCACAGCAAGGCAGCGCCTGCGGCATCCTGAGGCGTGAGCATAGGGCCTTCGGGGGTACCGGCAACGATGATCAGTGTGCCTGGCAGGTAGCTTCGCCAGTTGGGCCGTAGGCCTTCCAGCAGAACGCGGTAGACCTGTGGCCTTTTGGCCAGGGGCATATGCCTGCGCTGGGAGGGTAGTGGCTGTTGCAGGCAGGCCCATAGTTGATCGGCTGAGCGGTAGCCCAAGGTCTCGTCGCCCAGGCGCAGTTCAACCTCGGCCAGCATCAGCGCCTTGCGCAGTGCCAGCAGCTTTTGTCTGGGGGTTTCGCCTTGCTCATCGGCCGTGGTCCAGAAGCTGGCCAGTTCGCCGTGCAGCCAGGTGCGTGTGTCGGGGTCGATGGGGTGTTGAAGGTCGAGGGTCGGGAGGCCGTCGAGCAGGTCACCGATTTGTCGGTCGATCTGTTCCAGTTGTTCGAGGGGGCGCATGGGGCGGGTCCTTGGTTGAGGAAACCCCATGCTTGGCAATAGCTGCGGTTGCGGGGTGGTAGCGGGCTAGTGCCCCCGACGCCAGAGCAGCCCGCGCAGGCTCAGCAGGGCCGGCAGGCCCAGGCCGGCCCAGGCCAGAACGTCCCAGCCACCGTCGCCGAGCAGTGCGGCGAACAGGCCCAGGAAGCCAAGCAGGGAAATCAACGCTGGCCAGGCGAAGAGGCGTGCAGTGGCTTGTGACCTGTGGCTCATGCGCGCGCCTCCCTGGGTTTACGCTGCTTGCCCCACCACAGGTAGAGGCCGCTGCCGAGCACGATGATTGTCAGCACGTCCAGTAACGCCCAGAGGATCTGCATCGGTCGCCCGCCGTAGTCGCCGAAATGCAGTGGCTGCGACAGGCCCATGGCATCCATGTACCAGGGACGGTCGCCTACGGCAGTCACTTCAAGGGTGCGAGCATCGATCAGTACCGGCGTGAACAGGTGCGAACTCAGGTGGGTGGCACCGTTCATGAACACCGCATAGTGGTGCTCGCTGGAGAAACGCGTGCCTGGAAACGCGATGAAATCCGGGCGCATGCCGGGTGCGGCCTGCTCGGCAATTTCCAGCAGGCGAGTGGCTGGGGCGCGCTCGACGAGCGGCGGGGCGTCGCGGTAGGGGGCAACCATCGCAGCCAGGCTGTCATTGCGCCAGGCCGCGATGACCAGGTCGGACAGGGCACTGATTACCCCGGTCACGCTCACCGTCAATGCCCAGGCCAGGGTGACCACGCCGATCAGGTTATGCAGGTCGAGCCAGCGCAGGCGGCGGGATTTCTTGTGGCGTACGGTGCCGAATTCCAGGCGGCGCATGAATGGCGCATAGAGCACGGTGCCGGAGACAATCGCGACGATGAACAATACGCCCATGAAGGCCAGCAGCAGCTTGCCCGGCAGGCCTGCGAACATGTCCACATGCAGGCGCAGCATCAGCATCATGAAACCGCCGTTGGCGGCCGGCATGGCCACCGCCTCGCCGGTGCGTGCATCGAGCATGAAGGTATGCGACAGGTTGGGATCGGTGCCGGCGGTGGCGGCGGTAATGGCGACCACGCCGTTGGGCTCGTCTTCATCGTAGCCGAAGTACTGCATGACCTCGCCGGGGCGATGTTGTTCGGCCTTGAGCACCAGTTGCTGCAGGCCGAGGTGCGGGGTGCCTGCCGGCATTTCACGCAGTTCAGGGGCGTCGCCTAGCAGGTGTTCGAGTTCGTGGTGGAAGATCAGCGGCAGGCCGGTGACTGCCAGCAACAGCAGGAACAGGGTACAGACCAGGCTGCTCCAGGTGTGGATCAAGGACCAGCGGCGGATGGTGGGGCTTTTCATCACGGTACCGATTGTTGTCGGTTGGAACCCGGGGCCGCAAGGCGGCCCCAGTTCACTCAGAACTTGTAAGTGGCGCTGGCGACAACGCTGCGCTCATCGCCGTAATAGCAGTAGTACGAGTCACAAGTAGAGAGGTAATCCTTGTTCAGCAAGTTGGTGGCGGTGACCGCTACCGACGCGCCCTTCAGGCTGCCGTTCAGGCGACCCAGGTCGTAATGCACCGACCCATCGAAGACGGTGTAGGCCTTGGCCTTGCCCAGGTAGGTATTGCCTTGGTCACCGTAGGTATTACCGGTATAACGCGCGCCCAGGCCGATGCCGAAGCCGTCGAGTACGCCTGAGTGCCAGGTGTAGTCGCCCCAGATGGACGCTTGCTGGTTCGGCATCAGTTGCAGACGGTTGCCTTTGAAATCGCCGTCCTGAACCTCGGACTTGGCCAGGGTGTAGGCGGCAATGACCTTCAGGTTGTCGGTCACATCGGAAACCGCTTCCAGCTCAAGGCCGCGGACTTTCACTTCACCGGTCTGACTGGTGATGGTCACACCACCGACCGTGTTGGTGACCGAGACGTTTTTCTGAGTCAGGTCGTACACGGCTGCCGACAACAGGGTGTTGGACCCCGGCGGCTGATACTTCACGCCCAGCTCCCACTGCTTGCCTTCGGTGGGCTTGAACGAATCCGAGGCCGACACACTGGCATTGCTGGACGGCTGGAACGACTCGGCATAGGACAGGTACGGCACGAAGCCCGAGTCGAACACGTAGCTGATGGCTGCGTTACCGCTGAATTTCTTGTCCCGCTGGGTATTGGTGGCATCACCCTGGTTGAAGAACTTGGTGCCGGTATGCACCCAGTCTTCACGACCGCCCAGGGTCAGGCGCCAGTTACCAAGCGCCATCTGGTCCTGCACATACAGGCCGGTCTGACGGGTTTTCTGGTTGTAGTCGTAAAACGCGGTCGAGCGATCCGGGCGAGTGATCGGCAACCCGTAGACCGGGTTGTTGACGTTGCTGTCCGGCACGTTGAAGTCGAAGATCGACAGGTAGTTGGTGTTGATGCGCTGGTGGTCCAGGCCGATCAACAGCGTGTGGTCGATGTCCCCGGTAGCGAAGTCCGCCTGGAAGTTGTTGTCCACCGCGAACTGGCTGATGTCTTCATCGGTGTTGGTGGACATGCGGCTGACAGTGCCATCGTCCTGCACCGGTGGCGAGCTCTTGTTGTAACTGCCAGGGGTGATGGTCTGGAACGACAGGTCCGACTTGGTGTAGCGCAGGTTCTGGCGGAACTGCCAGACGTCATTGATGCGGTGTTCGAAGGCGTAACCCAGCGCGTAGTAAGTACGGTCGTAGAACTCGTAGTCCGGGTCACCCAGGTTCTTGTGGTGCGAGATCTTGCCGAATGGCATGTCGATTTTGGTGCCCTGGATGGGCCGGAACTGGCTGGTGGCACCGGTATCGTCACGGGTGAACTGGGTGAGGAAGGTCAGCGTCGTGTCTTCGTCGATGTTCCAGGTCAGGCTTGGGGCAATGTTGTAGCGCTTGTTGTCAATGTGGTCAATTTGCGTGCCACTGTCACGGATAACGCCACTGAGGCCATAGAGAAAGCGACCTTCATCGTCGATCTTGCCGGTGCTGGCGAAGTTGATCTGGCGATGGTTGTCGCTGCCGTATTGAAGCTCGATTTCGTGAGCGCTTTCCGCTTGCGGGCGGCGGCTGACCATGTCCAGCAGGCCGCCAGGTGGGGTCTGGCCGTAGATCGAAGAGGCCGGGCCGCGCAGCAGGGCGAGGCGGTCGAGGTTCCAGGTTTCGGCTTTCGGGTTGGCGTACACGCCGCGGGGCAGCGGCAGGCCATCGAGGAACTGCGTTGGCTCGAAGCCGCGCACGCGCATCCAGTCATAACGGGTGTCGCTGCCGAAGCTGGCGGAGACGATGCCTGGCATGTAGCGCACTGCATCATCCAGGCTGTGTACACCGCGGTCTTTCATTTGCTCGCGGGTGGCGACAGAGATGGAACGGGGGACTTCCACAAGTGCCGTGTCAGTCTTGGTGCCAGCAGCGGTGCGCTTGGCCACGTAGCCTTCAACCGGGCCCCAGGCGCTTTCGCTGGCGCTGGTGGCATTCACGGTGGTTTCCGGCAAGGCCAGGGTGCCATCCGGCACGGCCACCAGGCTGTAGCTGCCCGCAGTGCTCTGCTGCAACTGCAGGCCGGTACCGCTCAGGGCGGCTTGCAGGGCGCCCAGGCCGTCGTATTGGCCGCTGACCGGGGCCGAGGTGCGGCCGCTGACCAGTGCCGGGTCGATGGCCAAGGCAATGCCGGCCTGGCTGGCGATCTGGTTGAGGGTGGTGGCCAGTGGCGCGCTGGGCAGGTTGTAGGCGCGCGACGTGGATTGCTCGGCGGCGAACAAGACAGGGCTGGTCAGCGGGGCAGCCAGGCCGATGGCCAGGGCCATCAGGCTGGGGCGCAGGATATGATCAACGGCACGGGACATGCGGCGGTTCCTCGACGGGTAAGTGCTTGCTGCTTCCTTGCCGAGCGAGATCTGAAAAGTGACAGGGTGAATCTGAAAAATATTGAGAATTATTTAAAATGGGTTTTGCCAGCACCGGCCTCTTCGCGGGTGAACCCGCTCCTACGATGACCCCAATGTGTG